>NZ_BAAGPR010000066.1:0-44437 GCF_054783955.1 Streptomyces mayteni
GGGGGGGGGGGGGGGGGGGGGGGGGGGGGGGGGGAAAACCCCGCGCGAAGCGCGGGGCACCCACCCCGGCCCGTGCGAAGCCGCCCCCCACCGCGCGAAGCGCCGGGGCCGGCGCCGCAGCCGCCGCAGGCCGGCCCGGCCCGCCGGGCCCACCCGCGCGAAGCGCGGAACAAAGGGCGGGTGGGTGGGGAAAACCCCGCGCGGAGCGCGGGGCACCCACCCCCACAGCCCGGCTCGCGCGGAGCGCGCCGCCGCGGGCCAGCCCGGCCAGGGCCGGGCGGGGAGGCCTCGGCCGGCCTCGTGGGTCACAGCTCGGCCAGCAGCTCCGTCTTCTTTGTCGTGAACTCCTTGTCGGTCAGCAGACCAGCCGAGTGCAGCTCACCGAGGTGGCGGATGCGGTCCGCGATGTCCGCCGGGTCCGCCCGGTGGTTGCGAGGGGCCGGCGCCTCCGACGACTCGGCCGCGCGGACGGCCGCCAGGACCGCCGCCGCCAGCGGCAGCGACTCGTGGACCAGGCCGTAGCCGAGGCCGAAGACGACGGCCGCCGGATCCTGGTCCGCCGGTTCCGCGCCCTCCACCGGCTTGCCGTCCTTGCCGCGGCGCAGCAGCCGCAGGTGGCCGCCGGCTATCTCAGGGGAGCGCCACTCCACCTCGGCCAGCTCCGTCACCGCGAACGACTGGTCGCCCGCCTTCCACTTGGCCGACGAGGCGCCCGTCCAGAACCAGCGGAAGGAGACCACCGCGCCGTCGAAGGACACCTTCCCGTCGTACGCCTTGAAGTTCAGCGGCGCAGGCGGCGCCGCCACCAGGTACTCGCCGGCCTCCTCGTCGGCCCGGGGGCCGAGGGCGGAGCGCAGCTCGGCCGCGTAGTAGTCGGCGAGCAACTCGCGCTCGACCGGCAGCAGCAGCCGGTACGGGTCGGCGGAGGCACGCAGCTGCCCGGCCGCGGCGTCGAGCAGTGGATCGGCCCCGACGCGCGGGACGGCGTGCAGCACCACCGTCCCCTTGCGGGGGCCACGCACCAGGTCGACCGAGCTCAACGCCTCGTAGGGGATACGTCGCTCGCCGAGCACCTGGAGCAGCCTTGGTGTGCGCATTCCCCGTTCGAAGCGGATGAGCACGGAGTCGGTGTCGAACTCCCATGTGGAGTGGATTCCGGCCAGCACATCACCCATGCGGGTCATCGTAAGCGCCGGGGCTGATGAAACGGCTTCCCCCGGATGGGTGTGTTCCTGTCACATTCTGTCGGTCATGTGGCGTGGGAGGCGCACGGGTCATGCGGGGCGCACGACAGCACCCCGGGGGCGCACGTCACGTCGTCCACCTCGCCGGTGCCGACGAGCGCCAGATTGGTCAGGCTCGCCTCGCCCGGGGTGAAGTAGCCGCTGTGTCCCTCGGCCTGCCCGGCGCTGAGCAGCCGGGCGCCGAAGTCCGGGGTGACCGGGTCCCGGCCGAAGCCGATCGGGCCGATCTCCATGTGCGGCACGTCCTCGATCCAGTCGTCGTTCGCCCTTATCGCCCAGACCCGGGCCGCGGTGTCCAGGTCGCCCACGTCCGAGGCGCGCATGCCGGGGCTGCCGGCCACGGCGATGTCGCTCACCCGGCTCGGCAGCTCGGACGCGGCCACCCCGCACACCACGGAGCCGTAGGAGTGGCAGAAGAGCGCCACCCGCGCGTCGCCAGGCAGGGCCCCCACCGCGTCCACCAGCCGGTCGGCGCCGGCGGTGGCCAGCTCGGCGGTGGCGGCCGACATGGCGATGGTGGGCGGCGCGTCGTAGTCGGCCCAGGCGATCACGGCGGTCGACTCGCCGCCGGCCACGGCCCGCTCCTCGTCGTAGAGCGCCTGCGCCATGCCGACGGGGGCGCTGTACTTGCGGGCGGTGCGTTCGAAGTTCAGCAGGCCGCTGTCGACGCCGGGCACCACGACGGAGATCCGGTCGGCGGACTCCAGATCCCCCATCACCTCGGCCGCCCGGCCGCGCCCCGTCGGGTCGAAGGCGAGGATCTGCCGGCCCTCGGTCAGCATCGACTCGTAACGGTGCATCCGCCGGCCGGCCTCCCGCTGCCCGGTCGGCGACAGCCGCTCGTCGTTCATCCGGGCCCGCTCGGCGACGACGGCGTCCGCGAGCCCGTACCGGTTGGCGAGGTAGCGCAACTGGACGGGGGCGCCGTCGAGGTTCCCGACCACCAGCGGATACCGCTCGGCCAGCCGCCGCTGCTGGGCGAGGGAGAGACCGGCGAAGAACTCGGCGACGCGTGCGGGGGAGCCGTCAGGATCCGGCAGCGGGCCGCCGGCGACGTGGCCGTCCTCCCAGGAGCGGAGCTCCAGCTCGTACACGTCGGGCTTGGGCTCCGCCCGGCTGGACAGCCAGCCGGCGGTTACCAGCACAACGAACACCACCGCCAGCGGGAGCAGAACGCGCCGTGCGGTGGTCGGGAGAAGGAGGGACTTACCTCGTGGAACGGGACGAAATTTCAGCACTGCGTCGTCATCATACGGGGCGGGCGTGGCCGCCCTACCCGGCTGGCCGGGGTTTCTCCCCCACCCTCCCGCCCTTTTCCCGCTACCGCGGCCACCGCTGGGCGCTGCGGGTGGGAAGAGTCACGGCTCACGGCAGTTCGGAGTGGACGAGGGCCTGCGGCCCTCCACCCACCTCCGGCGCGGGGCGCGGACCGAAGCCGGGTTCGCTCGCGCGAGGCCGACGGCCGACGGGCGCCGGGCACCGGCCGCGTCGGTGGGGCTTGTACGGCCCGCCGCGCGGAGCGCGGAGGGGCAGGGGGAAGACCGCGTCAGCGGGGGAAAGGGCGGGTGGGTGGGGGGAGAACCCCCACCCACCCAAAGCCGCAGCGGCCAGCGTCAGGCGTCGCCGCCGGCGGAGCCGGGGTCGGCGGCCGCGACGTCGAGCAGCTGGTAGCGGTCGACGGCCTGCTTCAGGACGGAGCGGTCGATCTTGCCGTCCTTGGCCAGCTCGGTCAGCACGGCGAGCACGATCGACTGCGCGTCGATGTGGAAGAACCGCCGTGCCGCGCCGCGGGTGTCGGCGAAGCCGAAGCCGTCGCCGCCGAGCGACTGGTACCGGCCGGGCACCCAGCGCGCGATCTGGTCGGGAACGGACCGCATCCAGTCGGAGACGGCCACGAACGGACCCTCCGCGCCCGAGAGCTTCCGCGTGACGTACGGCACGCGCTGCTCCTCCTCCGGGTGCAGCAGGTTGTGCTCCTCGACCTCCACGGCCTCGCGCCGCAGCTCGTTCCAGGAGGTCGCGGACCACACGTCCGCCTTGACGCCCCACTCCTCGGCGAGGATCCGCTGGGCGTCGAGCGCCCACGGGACGGCCACGCCGGAGGCCATGATCTGCGCCGGGATGCTGCCCGCCTCGCCGCGCCGCAGCCGGTGGACGCCGCGGAGGATGCCCTCCACGTCCACGTCGGCCGGCTCGGCCGGCTGCTGGATCGGCTCGTTGTAGACGGTGAGGTAGTAGAAGACGTCCTCGGCGCCCTCGCCGTACATCCGGCGGAGGCCGTCCTTCACGATGTGCGCGATCTCGTACCCGTAGGCCGGGTCGTAGGCCACGCAGCCCGGGTTGGTGGAGGCCAGCAGCTGGCTGTGGCCGTCCGCGTGCTGGGTGCCCTCACCGGTCAGCGTGGTGCGCCCGGCGGTCGCGCCCAGTACGAAACCGCGCGACATCTGGTCGGCCATCTGCCAGAACTGGTCACCGGTCCGCTGGAACCCGAACATCGAGTAGAAGACGTAGACCGGGATCAGCGGCTCGCCGTGCGTGGCGTACGCCGAGCCGGCGGCGATCAGCGAGGCCGTACAGCCCGCCTCGGTGATGCCGTCGTGCAGCATCTGGCCCGTCGGCGACTCCTTGTAGGAGAGCAGCAGGTCCCGGTCGACCGACTCGTAGGTCTGGCCGAGCGGGTTGTAGATCTTGGCGGACGGGAACATCGCGTCCATGCCGAACGTGCGGTACTCGTCCGGCGCGATCAGCACGAACCGCTTGCCGATCTCCTTGTCCCGCATCAGGTCCTTCAGCAGCCGCACGAACGCCATCGTGGTGGCGATCTGCTGCTGCCCCGAACCCTTCTTGACGCCCGCGTACGCCTTGTCGTCCGGCAGCGCCAGCGGCTTCGCCCGCACCACGCGGGTCGGCACGTAGCCGCCGAGCTCGCGCCGGCGGTCGTGCATGTACTGGATCTCCTCGGACTCCTTGCCCGGGTGGTAGTACGGCGGGGCGCCCGTCTCCAGCTGGCTGTCCGGGATCGGCAGGTGCAGCCGGTCGCGGAACCGCTTCAGGTCGTCGGCGGTGAGCTTCTTCATCTGGTGGGTGGCGTTGCGACCCTCGAAGCTCGGGCCGAGCATCCAGCCCTTGATCGTCTGCGCCAGGATCACCGTGGGCTGGCCCTGGTGCTCCTTGGCCGCCTTGAACGCGGCGTACACCTTGCGGTGGTCGTGGCCGCCGCGGCCCAGGTGCAGGATCTGGTCGTCGGTCATGCCCTCGACCATCGCCCGCAGCCGGTGGTCGCCGCCGAAGAAGTTGTCCCGGATGTAGGAGCCGGTCTCGGTGGCGTAGGTCTGGAACTGACCGTCCGGGGTGGTGTTGAGCTTGTTGACCAGGACGCCGTCCCGGTCCTGCGCGAGCAGCGGGTCCCACGAGCGGTCCCACACCAGCTTGACCACGTTCCACCCGGCGCCGCGGAACACGGACTCGAGCTCCTGGACGATCTTGCCGTTGCCGCGCACCGGGCCGTCGAGCCGCTGCAGGTTGCAGTTGACGACGAACGTCAGGTTGTCCAGGCCCTCGCGCGCCGCGATCGACAGCTGGCCGAGCGACTCGGGCTCGTCCATCTCGCCGTCGCCGAGGAAGGCCCACACGTGCGAGTTCGTGGTGTCGGCGATCCCGCGCGCGTTCATGTAGCGGTTCATCCGCGCCTGGTAGATCGCGCTGATCGGGCCCAGGCCCATGGAGACCGTGGGGAACTCCCAGAAGTCCGGCATCATCCGCGGGTGCGGATAGCTGGAGAGGCCGTAGGGCGCCTTCGACTTCTCCTGCCGGAACGCGTCCAGATGACGCTCGGAGAGCCGGTCGAGGAGGAAGGCGCGGGCGTAGATGCCGGGCGAGGCGTGACCCTGGAAGTACACCTGGTCACCACCGTCACCGCCGTCCTTGCCGCGGAAGAAGTGGTTGAAGCCCACGTCGTAGAGCGAGGCCGAGGAGCCGAAGGTGGCGATGTGGCCGCCCACCCCGATTCCCGGCCGTTGGGCACGGGAGACCATCACGGCCGCGTTCCAGCGGGTCGCGTTCAGGATCTTGCGCTCGATCTCCTCGTTGCCGGGGAAGAACGGCTCGTCCTTGGTCGCGATGGTGTTGACATAGTCCGTGCTGCGCATCTCGGGCACGGCCACCCGCTTCTCACGGGCGCGCTCGATCAGGCGGAGCATGAGATAGCGGGCCCGCTCCCGGCCTCGCTCGTCGACGGCGGCGTCGAGCGAGTCGAGCCACTCCTGAGTCTCCTCAGGATCGAAATCCGGGACCTGGCTGGGTAGGCCGCCAATGATGATCGGGTTGCGATCTGATCCGGAAGCCACGCTGTTCCTTCACTGTGAGTTGTCTGCTCTGCTGTGTCGCGCCGCCTCCATCGTGTACCGCTGACGGCGAAACGTCATCTCTACTAGGCGGTAATCATCGTCCGTGATCTTCTTTGGATCCCTACAAAAGGCGGCTCGACGACAGGTTCGCCGACCGGCAACCCTACGCCCCCGGGGTTCCCCGACCACGAACACCCGTTCGCGGAGCTATGGCGCAGATCACGCCACAACCGCCCCGGGAACGGCTCCCGGCGCTCGTCGACTCCGCTCCGTGATCGGCCGGGGACCGCCGTCCCGCCCCCGCCGGAGCCGCCGCCGGCGGCCCCGGCCCTGGCCCGCGGAAACGGCCAAGACGTCAACGTTTGGGCAGGCGCGGCCGCCGGGTACTTGCGCGATCCGCCCCGCACGTGTGGACTACGGCCCAAGCCGCGCACACACGCGCGCGCCTACCCGTACTTTTCCGACACAGGACAGGAGCAATCCGTGAGCGCGACCGCGGACCACGCGGAGGAGCGGACCAACCCCGCCGCCAGGCTGGGTTTCCAGGCCGGACAGGTGGTCCAGGAGCTCGGCTATGACGACGACACCGACCAGGAGCTCCGCGAGGGAATCGAAGCCATCACAGGCCAGGAACTCGTCGACGAGGACTTCGACGACGTGGCCGACGCGGTGGTGCTGTGGTTCCGGGACGAGGACGGCGATCTCACCGACGCGCTGGTGGACGCCACCACGATGATCGACCCGGGAGCCCCGGTCTGGCTGCTGACCCCCAAGACGGGCCGGTCCGGCTACGTCGAGCCCAGCGACATCGGCGAGGCGGCTCAGACCGCCGGGCTCGCCCAGACCAGCAGCATCAACGCCGGCCGCGACTGGTCGGCCAGCCGTCTCGTCACCCCCAAGGGGGCCGGTAAGAAGTAGCCAGGTTCGGCGCGGGCGCGTCCGCTCCCCGGGGGCCGGGATGCCCGCCGGGGGCTCGTCGTAGGCTGGGCGGCGTCACTTTACCTTCGGCAGTGGAACGGATTACGCGCCCATGGCAATCGAGCCCGCCCAGCCAGCTCCCGATTTCCGGCTGAAGAACCAGCACGGCCAGACGATCTCGCTGTCCGACTTCCGGGGCGAGAAGAACGTCGTGCTGCTCTTCTACCCGTTCGCTTTCACCGGCGTCTGCACCGGCGAGCTGTGCGCCCTCCGTGACGAGCTGCCCACCTTCGTCAACGACGACGTGCAGCTGCTGGCCGTCTCCAACGACTCCCCCTTCTCGCTGCGCGTCTTCGCCGAGCAGGAGGGCCTGGAGTACCCCCTGCTGTCCGACTTCTGGCCGCACGGCGAGGTCTCCAGGGCGTACGGCGTCTTCGACGAGGAGAAGGGCTGCGCCGTGCGCGGCACCTTCGTCATCGACAAGCAGGGCGTCGTCCGCTGGACCGTGGTGAACGGGCTTCCGGACGCCCGCGACCTGAACGATTACGTCACGGCCCTCAAGGGGCTGTGAGCCCACCGTCGGTCCTGGGTACCGACCCGGTGGGACGCGTGTGCGGCGCGGGGCGGCAGAGCCCCGCGTGAAAGGAGTGGAGTAGCAGGTGGGCAACGGGGGAGTCAGCCTCGGTGAGGGCACGAGCGCCCCGCTGACGCATGCCCGGGGCCGGGTCCTCAGCGACGACCACTTCGTCTTCCTCGACAACCCCAAGTCCCCCGACGGCACCGTCGAGCACTGCGGCGACGAGCTTGTCGGCTCCACGGACTCCGCCACCGGCGGAGCCGGGGAGGAGATCAACGTCGACCTCACGGCCACGGCTACGGCCACGGCCACGGCCACCGAGGTGGACAGGATCGTGTTTCCCCCGTCCATCCACAAGGCGGCCATCCACGAGGCGGCGGCCGGACGACAGAACCCCGGCCCGGTCTCCGACGCCTACATCCGCACCATCAACCAGGCCGACGGAAGGGAACCGGCCCGTCACGACCCGCCGGGTCAACGCGGGATCGCCCTGGACTACGGGGTCAACGCCTGACATGTTCGCCTGCATATCCGCGGCCCCGCGCGGGAGACTGGACTTCTTGTGCTACTGAAAACCTTTGGCTGGTCCTTCGGCGTCACCGTCGCCGGCCTGCTCTTCGCCCTCTACTTCTGGGGCTGGGAGGGCTTCGCCGTCGTGGCGATCCTCTCCGTCCTCGAGATCTCGCTCTCCTTCGACAACGCCGTCGTCAACGCCGGCGTGCTGAAGCGGATGAACGCCTTCTGGCAGAAGATCTTCCTGACCATCGGCATCCTCATCGCCGTCTTCGGCATGCGGCTCGTCTTCCCCGTCGTCATCGTGGCGATCACCGCGGGCGTCGGGCCGATAGAGGCCGTCGAACTGGCCCTCGACGACCCCGACCGGTACTCCGAGATGGTCACCGACGCCCACCCGGCGATCGCGGCCTTCGGCGGCATGTTCCTGTTGATGATCTTCCTCGACTTCATCTTCGAGGAGCGGGACATCGTGTGGCTCAAGTGGCTGGAGCGCCCGCTGGCCAAGCTGGGCCGCATCGACGCGTTCTCCGTCGGCGTCGCGCTCGTCGCGCTGCTGCTCACCGCCACCACCGTCGCCCACCAGGCGTACCAGCACGGCGGCCTGCACGTCGACAAGACCGAGACGGTGCTGCTCTCCGGCCTCGCCGGCCTGCTCACCTACCTCGTGGTCGGCGGCCTCTCCGGCTACTTCGAGAACCGTCTCGAGGAGGACGAGGAGCGCGCCGAGGAGGCCGAGGAGGCCGCCAAGGAGGAGGCCAGGCGCACCGGCAAGGAGCAGACCGTCGTGGGCCTCGCCGGCCGGGCGGCGTTCTTCCTGTTCCTCTACCTCGAGGTGCTCGACGCGTCGTTCTCCTTCGACGGTGTGATCGGCGCGTTCGCCATCACCAACCACATCTTCTGGATGGCGCTCGGCCTCGGCATCGGCGCCATGTACGTCAGGTCCCTCACCATCTACCTGGTGCGGCAGGGCACCCTCGACGACTACCGCTACCTGGAGCACGGCGCCCACTACGCCATCGGCGCCCTGGCCGTGATGCTGCTGATCAGCATCCGCTGGCACCTGCCCGAGGTGGTCACCGGCCTCGTCGGCGTGGGCCTGATCGCGGCCGCGTTCTGGTCCTCGGTCCGCGCCAACCGGCTGGACGCGGCGTCCGGAGGCTCCGGCGGATCCGGCAACGGATCGGCACAGAAGCCGGTGAGCTCCGGGGTGTGAGCCGCCCGCGGGTGCGGAAACCTTAGAGCGGGGCGGGAACGGTCGACGGTCCGGCGACGGACACGACCGCCCGCCCCGCGGTGTACCGGTCGATTGGTTCGTTTTTCGTTTTTCGTTTCGGTGAGGGGTGGGGTGGGGAACGATGGCGTCCCTGTGGTCGTACCTGCGCAACGGTGGCGCGGCCGACATGAAGTTCGACACGGTGGGCGGCATGTCCAGCTACGCCCAGGAGCTCACCAGGCGCCGCCCGACCGCCCCCCTGACCGCGCCGGGCGCGGACACCGGCACCCTGCGGATCGACCTCTCCTGGCGGATGCGGAGCAGCACGGACTTCGGCAACGGCCGGGCCGGCTGGCAGAGCCTCCTTCGGCACCCGCTGGACATCTTCAAGCCGGCCGAGATCAAGGGCCACTCGCAGGGCGTCGCCACCATAGACTTCGACCTCGCCTGCATGTACGAGCTGACGGACGGCAGCAAGGGCGTCGTCCAGTCCGTCGGCGGCCTCCTCGGCGACTTCAACGACCCGCCGTACATCAAGCTCAGCGGCGACGACCGCTTCGGCACGGCCTCCGGCGAACAGATCTACGTCAACCTCGACGACAAGGACGAGTTCAAGCGGCTGCTGGTCTTCGTCTACATCTACGACGGCTCCGAGGCCTTCGCCCGCGCCGACGTCGTGGTCACGCTGGTCACGGCCGACGGCAAGAACATCGAGATCGGCCTGACGGACCCCGTCCCGCAGGCCAGGGCCTGCGCGGTGGCGCTCATCGAACCCCACAAGGGGCAGCTGGTCGCGCGGCGGGAGGTCAAGTACGTGCTGGGCTTCCAGTCCGAGATCGACCGGCTGTACGGGTGGGGGATGTCGTGGGGGCGGGGCACGAAGCCGACGCGAACGTAGCCGGGGGTTTCCCCCCACCCACCCGCCCTTTCCCGCGCGCTTCGCGCGTGTCGCTGTCGCGGTGCCTGGCGCTTCGCGCGGGTGGTGCCGTGCGGCGGCGTAGCCGCTGTGGTGCGGCTGGGCCGGGGTTTGTTTCCCCAGCCGCCCGCCCTTTCTGCGCTTCGCGCGTGTCGCTGTCGCGGGGCCCGGCGCTTTGCGCGGGCGGTGCCGTCCGGCGGGGGCCACCCGCCCGCTCCCTTCCGCGCTTCGCGCGGGTGGGCTCGCCCCTGGCGGCGTGGCCGCCGTGGGGCGCTCGGCGCGGCTTTTCCCCGCCCACCCGCCCCTTTCCGCGCTTCGCGCGGCCGCTGTCGCGGTGCCTGGCGCTTCGCGCGGGTGGTGCCGCTCGGCGGAGGCCACCTGCCCGTCTCCTTCCGCGCTTCGCGTTTCCGGCGCTTCGCGCCGGGGCCGTGGCCGCCGTGGGCCGCCCGGGCGTGCGGCCCGGAGACGCAGGGTGTCGCGCGGAGCGCGGGGAGGGCGGGTGGGCGGGGCAGAAACCCCGGGCCAGCCGCCCCGCGGCAGCGGCAGCGGCACGCGCGGAGCGCGGGAAAGGGCGGGTGGGTGGGGGGGGAACAACCCCTGAGGGCCGCCGCTAGGGCCTCGCGCGGGGGAGGAACTGCGGGCCCTGTGGCGGCAGCGTGAAACCGGGCTGCCCCGCCGGAGGCGACCGGCGGGAGGCGGTGATGCCGAAGTCGGCGGCCAGGGCGATCAGGCCGCCCGGGTAGCCGTGGCCGGTCGCGTGGAAGTCCCAGCCGGTGGGGGTGCGCGAGAACAGTCCGCAGACCAGCGCCGTCTCCGAGGGGGCCGGTGTGAGGGGGAGGACCGCGAGGGACGTGCCGGAGCCCGCGTCGTGGAGGAGCAGTCGGGGGTCGCTCTCGGGGGCGCCGAAGCCGCCGGGGCCCGAGGAGGCGGCCAGGACGACCCGGGTGACGCCGCCGTCGAGGCGGCCGAGGTCGGCTTCGACGGAGTCCCGCAGGCCGGCCGCGTCCCGCCGTTTCGTGAGTCGTCGCACCAGGCCCGTGGGATGCCGGGGCTGGTTGTAGAACACGAAATCCCCTTCCGTGCGCACCCGCCCCCCTGGCCCCAGCAACAGGACCGCGAGATCGATATCCGGTGTCCCCTGAGCCCCGATGATCCCGGTGGGCTGCCATCGCACCACAGCTCGTAATGAGGCGACCGGTAGATGAATTGTCGCCCCCCTCTCCAGTGCCTGCGTCATAGCAGGAATCCTGCCTTCCGCCACACCAACGAAACAATGTCGCGCTTACGATTGCGAGGGGAACCGGTAAGCCAGCGGGGCGGCCGGAACCGCTGCCAAAATCCGGGGAGATCCATGCGGCATTACGGGCACCTCACGCCTGCGCAACGTCGCGCGCTGTTTCACCGGGAGCCCGCCGATTTCGGGCCGGCCTCCCCCGTCAGGACGTTGGGCGTCGCCCTGGGCGCCACCCTCTACTGCCCGGCCACTCGTCCCAGACTCGCGGGCGACATCCTGAAGCAGGCCGCCGCAGGGGTCGTGTCCATGGTGTTGTGCCTGGAGGACTCCATCAGCGACGCCGAGGTCGAGGGCGCCGAGGAGAACCTGGTCCGGCAGTTGCAGAAGCTGCTGCGCGAGCAGTCGAGCACGGAGGACGCGCTGCCGTTGCTGTTCGTCCGGGTCCGCACCCCGGAGCAGATCACCGATCTCACCAAGCGGTTCGGGCCCGCGATCCGGCTGGTCACCGGCTTCGTGCTGCCCAAGTTCACCGCCGCCTCGGGGCCCGCGTTCCTCGAGGCGCTGACCGGCGCCGAGGTGATGTGCGGCCGCCGGCTGTTGGCCATGCCGGTGCTCGAGTCGCCGGAGCTGCTGCACCTGGAGACCCGCGCGCAGGGCCTGCAGGCCGCGGCCAGGGTGGTCGACAAGTACCGGGAGCGCATACCCGCCGTCCGGCTCGGCGTCACCGACTTCTGCTCCGCCTACGGGCTGCGCCGCAGCCCCGACATGACCGCCTACGACGTCCACCTGGTCGCCTCGGTGATCGCCGACGTCGTCAACGTCTTCGGCCGCGCCGACGGCACCGGCTACACCGTGACAGGGCCGGTCTGGGAGTACTTCCGGGCCCAGGAGCGGATGTTCAAGCCCCAGCTGCGCAACAGCCCGTTCAGCGGCCGCGCCGAGGGGCTCCGCGCCCGGCTGATCGAGCACGACATGGACAGCCTGCTCCAGGAGATCGAACTCGACCGCGCCAACGGCCTGTTGGGCAAGACCTGCATCCACCCCTCGCACGTGGCGCCGGTGCACGCGCTGTCCGTCGTCACCCACGAGGAGTTCAGCGACGCGGCCGACATCATGGGTGCAGGGCCCGAGGGCGGTGGGGTGCTGCGCTCCGCCTACACCAACAAGATGAACGAGGTGAAGCCGCACCGGGCCTGGGCGTCCCGCACCCTGCTGCGCGCCGAGGTCTTCGGCGTGGCCAGGGAGGGCGTCGACTTCGTCGACCTGCTGGCGGCCGGTCTGGGGGCGGCGGCATGACCGACGTGCGGAACACCGGCCAGGGCGTCTGGTCGGGCGAGTGGGTCAGCCGGCGGCTCGGCGTGCGCCTCGAGGGCGAGGGCGCGCGGGAGATGCTCGGCCTCGCGCTGCGCCGCAACCCCAAGCGCTCCCATCTGCTGGTCTCCTCGGTGCTCGGCAAGCACGTGCCGCAGCGCCCGGCGACGGTCCACGGCACCGGCGTCGCGCTCGGCCGGCGGGTGCGCGAGGTGCTCGGCGAGGCCGACGCGGACCGGGCCGTGGTGCTCGGCTACGCGGAGACCGCCACCGGCCTCGGGCACAGCGTCGCGGACGGCCTCGGCGCCGCCGCCTGCCTGCACTCCACCCGCCGCCCGGTGCCCGGCATCGCGTCGGTCGGCGGTTTCGAGGAGGAGCACAGCCACCACACCTCGCACCTGCTGCTGCCCGCCGACCCGGCGCTGCTGGCCGGCGGCGGGCCGCTGGTGCTGGTGGACGACGAGCTGTCCACCGGCCGCACCGTCCGCAACACCATCGCCGCGCTGCACCGCACCGCGCCCCGCGCGTGCTACGTGGTGGCCACCCTCGTCGACATGCGGACCGACGTGGACCGGGCGGCGCTCGCCAAGTTCGCGGCCGAACTCGGCTCGGACGTCCGGGTGGTGGCGCTGGCCGGCGGCCAGGTGCGGCTGCCGGCCGACGTGCTGGCGCGCGGCGCCGAGCTCGTCGCCCAGAACGAGCCGCAGAACGAGCCGCAGAACGAGCCGCGGCAGGAGCGGGCCGACACCGGGCGTGCCGCGGCCGCCGTCGGGCGGGTGGCGCTCGACTGGCCGGCCGGGGTGCCGGACAGCGGCCGGCACGGCTTCACCCCCGACCACCGGCGGCTTCTCGACGCCGCGCTCCCGCGGCTGGCCGCCGACGTCGCGGCCGCCCTGCCGGCCGGCGCCCGCCGGGTCCTGGTGCTCGGCACCGAGGAGCTGATGTACACGCCGCTGCGGCTCGCCGAGGCCACCGCGGCGCTGCTCGGCGACGCCGGGCCCGAGGTGCTGTTCTCCACCACCACCCGCTCCCCGGTGCTGCCCGTCGACGACCCCGGCTACGCGATCCGCAGCCGGCTCACCTTCCCCGCCCACGACGACCCGGCGGACGGCCCTGGACCGCGCTACGCCTACAACGTCGCCGACCGGGCCTGGGACGCGATCCTGCTGGTCACCGACGCGGCCGGCGACACCGCCGCGCTGCACGCGCCCGGCGGCCTGCTCGACCGCCTCGCCGCGCTCACCCCGTGCCCACTGCTGGCCGTCGTCCCCGACCGGCGCCTGGCCGAGCCGCTGCGCGGCCCCGCCTTCGGCTCCTACGCCGCCGACGAGGTCGGCTGGCTGCTCCAGGACCTCTCCGACGTCACCCTGGAGGCCCCGGCCGAGGAGCGCGAGGAGGCCATCCAGTCAGGCGGCGCGCACTACGCCGAGTCGCTGCCCGTCGAGTACCAGCCGAGCCCCGAGTACCAGCGGCTCTTCCACGCCGCGTTGGAGGCGTCGGCCCACCGGGTGGCGCGCGCCGTGGGCACCGTCACCGAGGCCGTGCTCGCCGAGCGCGGCCGGCCCGGGCGCCCGCCCGTGCTGGTGTCGCTGGCCCGCGCCGGCACCCCCGTCGGCATCCTGATGCGCCGCTGGGCCCGGCGGGCGCACGGCATCGACCTGCCGCACTACGCCGTCTCCATCGTGCGCGGCCAGGGCATCGACGCCACCGCGCTGCGCTGGCTGGCCGCCCACCACGACCCGGCCGACGTCGTGTTCGTCGACGGCTGGACGGGCAAGGGCGCCATCACCCGCGAACTCGCCGCCGCCGTCGCCCCGTTCGACGGCTTCGACCCCGAACTCGCAGTGCTCGCCGACCCCGGCGGCTGCGTCACCACCTACGGCACCCGCGAGGACTTCCTCATCCCCTCGGCCTGCCTCAACTCCACCGTCTCCGGGCTGATATCGCGGACCGTGCTCCGCGCCGACCTGGTCGGCCCCGACGACTTCCACGGCGCCAAGCACTACCGGGAGCTGGCCGACGTCGACCTCTCGGGCCACTTCCTGGACGCCGTCGGCGCGCACTTCGCCGACCCGGAGCTGGTCGCCGGCGTGGCCGCCGACACCGCGGCCCTGCTCGCCGCCACCGACCGCGCCCCGACCTGGGTCGGCTGGCGGGCCGTGGAGCGGATCAGCGAGGAGTACGGCATCGGCGACGTCAACCTCGTCAAGCCGGGCGTCGGCGAGACGACCCGCGTGCTGCTGCGCCGGGTGCCGTGGCGGATCCTCGCCCGCCGCGGCGCCGGCGCCGACCTCGACCACATCAGGCTGCTCGCCGAGCAGCGCGGAGTGCCCGTCGAGGAGACCGACGACCTGCCCTACAGTTGCGTGGGTCTGATCCACCCCCGCTTCACCAGGGGCGCCACCGGAGCCGACGGAAAGGCCGCCCGATGACCGGCAGCACCGTGGTCGCCAGCGACCTGGACCGCACCCTGATCTACTCGGCCGCCGCGCTCGCCCTCGACATGCCGGACCACGAGGCGCCCAGGCTGCTGTGCGTGGAGACCTACCAGGCCAGGCCGCAGTCGTTCCTCACCGAGGCCGCCGCCGCCCTGCTGGTGGAGCTGGCCGCCGACCCCGGGGTGGTGTTCGTGCCGACCACCACCCGCACCAGGGAGCAGTACCGGCGGATCAACTTCCCCGGGCCGCCCGCCCGTTACGCGATCTGCGCCAACGGCGGCCACCTGCTGGTCGACGGCGGAACCGACCACGACTGGCACGCCTCGGTGCGGCGCGCGCTGGCCGCCGACTGCGCCTCGCTCGACGAGGTCAGGGACCATCTGCGGCGCTCCGCCGACCCGGCCTGGCTGCTCAAGGAGCGGGACGCGGAGGAGCTGTTCAGCTACCTGGTGGTCGACCGGGCGCTGCTGCCCGAGGCGTGGCCCAAGGAGTTGGCCGAGTGGGCCGAGCCGCGCGGCTGGTCGGTCTCGCTCCAGGGCCGCAAGCTCTACGCGGTGCCGCGCCCGTTGACCAAGTCGGCCGCGGTCGCCGAGGTGGTGCGCCGCACCGGCGCCGACCGGGTGCTGTCGGCCGGCGACTCGCTGCTCGACGCCGACCTGCTGCTGGCCGCCGACCGGGGCTGGCGGCCGGGCCACGGCGAGCTGGCCGCGGCCGGCTGGTCAGCGCCGCACGTCACGGCCCTGGCCACGGAGGGCGTGCGCGGCGGCGAGGACATCCTGCGGGCGTTCCTGGCCGCCGTTCGCTAGGCCTCGGCTAGGGTCTGGGGCGCTAGGGCCTGTCTTCCGGATCTTCGTGGGGCCGCGACGCCGGCTACGGCACCTCGCTGCGTTACCCCACGCCGCGGAGCGGCATGTCAGGCGCCGCGCGCGAATACGGCCACGTATGAGCTGCGCTGCGGTCGATGTGCGGCTCCGCCGCGTGGGGCGCCTTGCGCGAAGCGAATGGGGGCACTCCCCCAAGCACTCCGTGCAGGGGGCACCCCCACCCAGGCCGCCAGGCCTGGGGGAGCCAAGGCCTGATCCACGAAGATCCAAAAGACAGGCCCTAGTCCGCTCGCTGGAGCCTGGCCCGGACGGCGGCGGCCTGGGGCAGGTCGCCCGCCTCGTAGACGGCGAGCGCCAGCCGCCAGTGCTCGCGGGCCGTGGCGTGCTCGCCGAGCCGGGCGCGGGCCTCGGCGATGCCCGCGTGCGAGTGGGCCTCCGCGACCCGCTCGCCGGCCTCGACGGCCAGGGTCAGGGCCTCGCCGTGCAGCCGCAGGGCCTGGTCGGGGTCGCCCGCGTGCGCGTGGGTGGCCGCCAGGGTGTTCAGGGCCTCGGACATCATCTCCGGCTCCGCGACGGAGCGGGCGAGGTCGAGCGCCTCGCCGTGCAGCCGCAGCGCCTGGGCGAGGTCCCCGCGCTTCCGGTGCAGGGTGCCCAGCTTGTCGAGACAGAGCGCCTCGATCTGGCGGTAGCCGGTCTCGCGGGCGAGCGCCAGGCTGCGCCTGGCGTGCTCGAACGCCGCCGGCTCCTGCCCGAGACGGGTGAACACGTCGGAGAGTACGCAGTGGGTGTTGGCCTCGACCGACAGGTCGCCGTGCGGCTCGCACAGCTCCAGCACGCTCTCCAGGCAGCGCCGCGCCTCCGCCAACCGGCCGAGGGTGCGCAGCGTTCGGCCCATGTTGACGAGGATCGCGCAGCGGACCCGCCAGTTGCCGTCCGTGCCGTTCGTGGCCAGCGCCAGCTCGAACCGGCGCATGGCGTCCGGCAGGTCGCCCCTGCGGAGCCGGACGCTGGCGAGCCCGTTGAGCACGAAGCCCTGGAGCGAGCGGTCGCCGATCCGTTCGTAGGTGGCCAGCGCCCGCCTGAGGTGGTCGACCACCTCGTCGGGGTCGGCGCCCGTCAGGTTCAGCATGGTGCCGAGCACGCGCCGCGCGTTCGCCTCGGCGATCTCGTCGCCGGCCCCCAGGGCGGCGCGGAGCGCCCGCGTGTGCAGGCCGATCGCCTCGTCGAAGTAGCCGCCGACGCGCAGGTACAGGTGCAGCGTCTCGGAGAGCCGGGTCGCGAACGCCTGGTCGCCTTGCCCGGCGACCGCGAGCAGGTTGGCGCGTTCGGCGTCCAGCCAGCGCAGGGCGCGGTCGTGGTCAGCGAAGGTGGGGAGCGGCCCGGCCGGCGGCGTCGCCTTCGGCCGCGGCGCGTAGTCGTGGGGTGCGAAGGCGTCCATGGCGGCGGAGGCGGCGTAGAGGTAGTGGCCGCGCAGCCGGCCGAGCGCCGCCGCGCGCTCCGCCTCCGGGTCGGTGGCCGCGGCGAGTTCGGCGGCGTAGCCGCGTAGCAGGTCGTGTTGCCTGTGCCGTCCCGCGCCGGTCTGCTCGACGAGGTGGGCGCGCAGCAGGGTGTCGAGGCAGCGGCGGGTCTCCCGTGGCCCCTGTCCGGCCAGGGCCGCGGTGGCGCCGGCGTCGGCGTCGTGCCCGGGGTGCAGGCCGAGCAGCCGGAACACCCGGGCCGCGGCGGGGTCGAGCCGCTGGTACGACCAGGAGAACACCGACCGCACGGCGGTGTGCGGATCGCCGTCGATGTCCAACAGGTCGAGGGCGTCCTGCCGTTCGCCCAGCTCGCCGGCCAACTCGGCGATGCTGAGGTCCGGTTGCGACCTGATCAGCTCGGCGACGATGCGCAGCGCGAGCGGCAGCCTGACGCACTGCCTGATCAGCCGCTCTGCCGCCTCCGGCTCGGCCGCGACCCGCGCGCCCAGCGACTCGCGCAGCAGCCGCGTGGCGTCCGCCGCCGGCAGCCGGTCGACGCGGATCCGGTGGGCGCCCTCCCTGGCGACCAGGCCGGCCAACGCGTCGCGGCTGGTGACCAGCGTGAGGCACGACGGGGCGCCGGGCAGCAGCGGCCGCACCTGCTCCACGGCGTGGGCGTTGTCCAACACGATCAGCATCCGCCGCCCCGCGACCAGGGTGCGGAAGCGGGCGGCGCGCTCGGCGAGCCCCTGGGGCACGGCCGTGCCCTCGAGGCCGAGCGCGCGCAGGAACCCGCCAAGCGCGTCCTGCGGGGTGACCGGCCGGTCGGGCCCGTAGCCGTGGAGGTCGACGTAGAGCTGGCCGTCCGGGAAGCGGCCTCGGTCGCGATGGGCCCACCGCACCACCAGCGCCGTCTTGCCGACGCCCGCGGTGCCCGACACGGCCGCGACGGCGGCTGGCGTCGTCGTCAGCAGGCCGTCGAGCTCCGCGAGTTCGGCGTCCCGACCGACGAAGCCCCGGACGTCCAACGGGAGTTGAGCGGGGATCTCGGGGCGCGGCACGGTGCGGCGCGCCGATCCCCGTGGGGCCGGCCGCGGGGCGTGGCCCGTGGGCCCCGGATCCTCGCCGGCGAGGATCCGGCGCTCCAACTCCCTTAGTTCGGGGCCTGGATCGATGCCCAGCTCGCCGGCCAGCGTCTCCCTGGCGGCCCGGTAGGCCGCCAGCGCGTCGGCCTGCCGCCCGGCCCGGTAGAGGGCGGTCATCAGCAGCCCGTGGAACCGCTCGCGCATCGGGTGCTCGCGCACCTGGGAGATCAGCTCCGCCACGATCTCCGCGTGCCGCCCGCGCGCCAACTCCGACTCGTACAGCACCTCGATGGCGATCAGCCGCCGCTCGACGAGCCGGTGGATCCAGTCGTCGAGGAGCGGCAGGTCCACGCCGCTGAACGGTGCCCCCCGCCACCCCGCCAGCGCCCCGCGCAGCGACTCGACCGCGCTCGACGGGTCCGCGCGGTCGGCGAACGCCAGCCCCTCCTCGACCGACGACTCGAACCGCTCCGCGTCCAACTCGCCGGGCTCCACCCGCAGTCGGTACCCGGCCGGTCCGAGCGACAGCCGGTCGGGCTCGCCCAGCTTGCGGCGCAGCCGGTGGACGTGGAGCTGGAGCCGCTGCCCGCTGCGTTCGTCCGGCTGGTCGCCCCACAACGCCTCGGTGAGGACGTCCGTCGGCACCGGCCGTCCGCCGCGCGCCAACAGCGCGGCGAGCAGGGTGCGTTCCAACCGACCGGTGAGGGCCTCCGCCCGCCCGTCCCTGAGGAGCAGCACCTCACCCAACACCTGAAACCGCACGGCCGCGTCCCTTCCCCCGCGCGTGCGGCCGACCGGCGTGACCGCACGTCACAGCCCGCATCGTCGCAGAGACGGGGGGTGGGGGGAAACTCGAAGGCCCCGATGATGAAAGAGCGGAGAAAGTGGCCGGTGCCATGCTCGGTTGGCCGGGGAGCGCCGGGGGACGGGCAGCGCCTCGTCCCCCGGCGGGGGAATCACCGCACGACCGCGGTCTTCGGTCCTGCGGTGACCCCGGCGCCCCGCGGGCTGGCCGGGGGGTGCCGGGGGAGGGGGACGGCCTCAGGCCGCCCGTCTCCCCCCACCCTCGTCACGGCCCTCGTCCGCCTCGTCCGCCTCGTTGTCGGCGTTCTCGGCTTCTTCCTCGGCCTCGGCCTCGGCCTCGCGGCGGCGCTCCCGGCTCAGGCCCTCGTTGAGCTCCTGGCGCCGGTGCTCCGCGATCTCGTGCCGCACGGCCATGTCCTCCGCCGACTTCGCGTGGCGGGCCCGCCAGTACGGGTTGTCGTGCGGCAGCCGACCGCTGATCCGCCCGTACATGCCGATCGCCATCAGCACCACGCCCACGACGAAGCTGAAGATGATGTTCTGGATGCGGAAGTCCAGGAAGTTGAGCCCGGTCCGCACGATCGCCAGGTTCACGAAGCCGCTGAGCACGAACAGCACCCCGAGCACCAGGTTCAGATTGGAGGCGAAGTTCCCGCCCTTCACCATCCCGCCGAACAGCAGGACGCCCACCACGATCGACAGCCAACTCAGCGCGCCGTTGCTGTTCAGCCCGATCACCGCGTTGTCGCCCGTCGAGAAGAAGCCGACGTCGCTGGCGATGCCGAACGCGCCGAAGATCACGAAGCCGATCCCCATCAGCCCGGCCCCCACCCGGTAGACCCGGCTCAGCCGGTGGTGCCCCGGAAGCCGCTCGTCGAGCTCGGCCTGCCGGAACAGCTCGCGTGGCCCGCTGTGCGGCAGCCGCGGCTCGCCGTGCGGGTCGGTGCCCAGTGCGCCGCGCATCCAGGACCTCCTCAGGTGCTCGCTCCCGAGACGACAGGAGTCGCCGAGTACCCGGGGCGCCCGCCCCCAATCCCGCCCGTGGCCCGCCTCAGCGGCCGGCCCTGATCTCCTCCACCACGGCGGCCACCGCGCCCCGCACGGCCTCGGCCTCGGTCAGGAACCGCCAGTAGTCCGGGTGGCGCCCGCCGGCCTCGAGCTCGGCCACCGCCCGGTCGAGCCGGGCCACGGCGGCGTCGAGCGGCCGCGCGTGCCGCGGCTCGGGGATCGACCGGCCCGCCATCGCGAGCCGCTGCGCGTCCCTGATCACGAAGCGCGTCCGCTCGATCTCCCGCGCCGGGGCCGACGACACCTCGTTCAGCCGGCGCAACCGGTCGCCGGCGGCCGACACCGACTCGTCGGTCGTGCCGAGCAGCGCCTGCACGCTCGTCAGCGTGGCCGTGGCGGCGTCGAACCGCTGCTCGTCCCTGGCCCGGCGCGCCTCGGTCAACATCTCGCCGGCCCGACGCGTCGCGTCCTCGGCCCGCTCGGCCACGCCCCGCAGATCCTGCCAGCAGGCCGCGGTGAACCGGCGCCGCAGCTCGCTCAGCACCGGCTCCACCTTGCTGGCCCTGGTGGTGATCGCCTCGGCACGGGTGCGCAGCGAGGAGAGCCGGCGGTCGATCTCGGCGGCCAGCGTCGGCAGCCTGGCCGCCTCGGCGGCGATCGCGCCGGCCCGCCGGCGGACGTCCTCGGCACGGCGGATGGTGGGCTTGATCCCGTGCCGGCCGGCGCCCTCGTTGAGCAGCCGCAGCTCGGGCGCCAGCGCCGCGAGCGACGCCGCCAGCTCGTCGGCGCCAAGACCCGCGGCGCGCGCCTCGTCCAGCGCGGCGGAGGCCGTGCGCAGCGCCTCCTTGGCGCGCTCCACGGCCGGCGCGACCAGCGCCAGCTGGGAGGCGGCCCGCTCCTGGAGCGGCGCCAGCCGGGCGGCGAACCCGTCGAGCTCGGCCTTCACCTTCTGCAGCTCGCCCTGCGCCACCAGCAGCGCGGCCCGCGCCCGGTCGGCGGTGCTGGCGTCCAGGCCCTCGGCGTCCAGGTCGTGGGCGTCGACGGTGGCGATGTAGTGCTGGCTCACCTGGTCGATGCGCTCGCCGAAGGCGGCGAAGTCGGCGGCGGCCCTGGCCGCCGCCGGCGAGTCGTCCGCGGCGCCGATGGTCTGAAGCGCGATCTCCAGGTCCCGCTGCGCCATGTCGAGGTCGTAGAACGCGGCGGCCGCCCCGTCCCTGGCCTCCTGGGCGGCGGCCCGCAGATCCTCCACCCGCATCCGCCGCCACGGCCGGTAGCTCCCGCCCCCGCCGCCGCCGCCGAAGGCGGCAGGCAGCGCCCCGAGGAGCAGCAGGGGCAACGTCACGGACAGCCCGAGATGACTCCTGGAACGCCTCGCCCTCACGTCTCCCTCTCCCCGCCGTCGCCCGGCCGATACGTGTGAGGGCCATTGTCCCACTCGGGAGGCGGGTCAGCGGGAGTCGGTGCGCAGGATGATCTCGCCGTTCCGGCTGCGCGCGTCGATGACGGGCGCGGCGGCCGCGTCGTCCCGGGGCACGTCGACGTCGACGTCGCCGTTGTGGGTCTCGGTCTCGACCCGGTACGCCGTGCCGTCGTCCGGGACCTCGACGGTGGTGCCGCCGTTGTCCGAGACGGTCTCGATCCGCTCGGGCGCGGCGTCCAGGCTCAGCGAGAGGCCCCCGTCGTGGGTCCGCGCGGTGATCTCGGACGAGCTGAGCCCGGTGCCCTCGATCCGGCCGTTCCTGGACTCCAGGGAGAGCGGCGCCGAGACGTCCTCCAGGGTGATCCCGCCGTTCCTGGTGTCGAGGACGACCGGCGCCGAGGAGTCCCGCACGGTGATGCCGCCGTTGTGGGTGGCGAGGTCGAGCGGCGCGGCGAAGCCGTCCGCCTCCACGGCGCCGTTCCGCCCCTCGACGGTCACCGCGACCCCGGCCGGCACTCGTATCTCGTGCCGGGCGTCGCACTCCACGACGAAGCCCCGGCAGACGACGCGGAGCCGTAGCGTGTCGTCCGCCATCGACCACTCGATGCCGGTGGTGCCGGTCACCCGCCGCGCCTCGAAGGTGCGGGTCACCGCGACCTCGCCGGTCAGCGAGTCGTCGGGCACCAGCACGATCCGGCTGTTGTCGGAGTCGACGGTCAGCGTCTCGCCCGCCAGCGCGAACGCCTGCTCCTCGGGCGTGCCGTCGTGCGTCTCCCGCACCACGCAGCCGCTCAGGGCGGCGCCGGCCGCCAGCACGACGAGGGCGGCAAGCGAGGCGCGACGGACGGCGGCGGTGCTTCGGATCATGGGTCTTCTCCGGTCTCTGCCCCCTCGCCGGGTCCGGCGGGGCGCGGTTCGTGTCGACGCCTCCGACGCTAGAAGTCCCGCCCACCGCCCCGGAATCCGGCGACCCACCGGCTCCGGGGTGGGGCTGTCCCCACCTGTTCCCTCCAGCGCCGACGTTTGCGGCGGCGCGGCGGGGGCCATGTAGGCTGTTCCCTCAATCCCCGGGTGCATAGCTCAGCGGTAGAGCGCCGCCCTTACAAGGCGGATGTCGGCGGTTCGAACCCGTCTGCACCCACCCGCGGGCCTGAGATCGCCGATCACCCCGCTCGCGTCGGCGACGACGCGCTGCCGCCCTGGACGCCCCCGGCTCCCGGGACGCTCAACGGCCCCTCCCGCTGCCGCGGGAGGGGCCGTTCACTGTTCCCCGGGCGGCGCCCGGGGGTACCGTCCTGGTGTCGAGTCAGAACGGAGTCAGCTTGCCATGTCTGCCTTCATCGGCGACAGGCTACGCGACACGCGCAAGCGCCGCGGCCTGTCCCAGAGCGACCTCGCCAAGCGAGCCGGCGTCTCCTACTCCCTGGTCAAGAAGCTGGAGCAGGGGGAACGGCAGTCCACCAGGCTGGAGACGGTGCGGAAGCTGGCGGCCGCACTACACGTACCGACCAGCGCCCTCGTGGCTGAGAACGTGGAGCCGGGCGCGGACGCCGCAACCGTAGACCGATGGGCGCCCGTCAGACGCGCGCTCGCCGGAACCTATCCCGGTGACATCGCTGAGGAACCCACCGTGGCTGGCGTCGGGGAGGCCCTGGACGCGGCCATGCCGCTCTTCTCCAGCGACAGCTTCGCAGAGCTCGGCGCGCTGCTGCCCGCGCTCATCCGAGACATCGACACCGTAGCCGCACTGGACGAGCGTGGCCGTCGACTCCAGGCCCGCTTGCTGCAGCTCACCGGCTGGCTGATGGTGCAGACCCGCCAGTTCGAGACCGCATCGGAGGTCTTGGACCGCGCGCTGGCCGCCGCGGAGGACCGGTTGGACGGGGCCGCAGTGGTCAACTCCCAGTCGTGGCTACTGCTGCGGACCGGGCGGTTGGCCGAGGCGCGGGAGCTGGCAACCAGATGGGCCGATGAGACTGAGCCGCGCCGGCCCTCACGGGCGACTCTGGGTGAGCTGTCAGCCTGGGGGTGGATGCTGCTACGGGTATCGGCGGCAGCGGTGCGCGACAACCGCAAGGAAGAGGCAGAGGACGCACTGAGGTGGGCGCGCGCGGCGGCTGTGGGCATGGGCCGAGAGCACCAGCCACGGGCCGATTTCCTGCGGACGTTCGGGCCTGCGACGGTGGCGATGAAGAGCGCCGAGAACGCCATGGTCGTCGACAAGCCGGATCGCGTGCTGCAACTCGCGGGCAAGGTCCCGGCGGGTGGCCTTCGGCCGACCTCGAATAACCGGAATCGGCACCTGCTCGATGTCGCGGATGCGCACGCGAGGATGCGGCAGTACCCGGAGGCAGTGCAGAAGTTGCAGGAGATCCTGCGGGACTCTCCGCAGTGG
The DNA here is from genome assembly GCF_054783955.1 of Streptomyces mayteni. NCBI lineage: Bacteria > Bacillati > Actinomycetota > Actinomycetes > Kitasatosporales > Streptomycetaceae > Streptomyces > Streptomyces mayteni. The sequence continues at coordinate 23,707 of NZ_BAAGPR010000066.1, forward strand.
CTGCCGAACCAGCGGTACGCGCAAGACATCATGGGGCGGGTGATCGCCCGGCGCCGGACACTCACACCGGAGATGCGGCAGCTGGCCGACGCCATAAAGCTGCCGATGTGACGGTGTGGCAGTTCGGGATCGGGCTGCCACAAACGGCCATTGATGGGTAACGGGCCGCTTGCATAGCGTCATGTGTCGCAACCTCCCAACAGGAGCCGACCATGACGACCGCGTCCCCACCCACTGAGTGGATCCCGCCCCCGCGCACTGGAGCCCGGGCCATACCGACTGTCCAGTGGTGGGGCGCGCTCGTCTCGGTTGCGCGCGCCGTTCTCGCCCGCCTCTTCGAGCCCGACACCGACGTCACCCTGGTGACCGGCCTGGAAGGGCCCGTCGACCTCGCGGAGCCGGTCACCTGCCGGTACTGCCGGCATGACATCGTCGCGGACGACGACCACGCCCCCGACTGCACGTGGCGCCCCGGAAGGGCGGCCGCGCGGTGAGCGTCGAGGTCCCGGGGACCCGGACGCGGTGGGCCGGGCACGCGCTGATGGGCCACCTGGTAACCGACCCGACCACGGGTCGAGTCGGGAAGCTGGACGGCGTGCTGGAGTTCGTCGCGAACGGCTCCGGCCGGGTCGTCGCGGCCGAGGCGCACGTCCGGCCGGTCGACGGCTCCGGCTGGGAGTGGAAGACCCGGCCCGAGGCCCTGGTGGCGGTGGCCGATGCCGAGGCATAGCGCGCACCGCGGCGTCCGGCGTCCGGTGCGGCTCGCCGCGGGAACCGTGGGCTGGCTTCTCGCCGCCGCCTTCGTCGCCGGCTGGTTCGCGGCCCTGCTGCCCCAGGCCGTCCTCCGGTGACCGCCGTCCACGTCATGGCGATGGTGTGGCTGCCGGCGAGTCCTCCTCCTCGGGGAGCGGGGGCCCGCCGGGCACGAGGCCGCTCTCGTTCTCCCGCACCACCACGTCCACCAACTCGGCGAGACCGTCGACGCTCCAGTCCGCCGCCGCACGCACCTCCGGGTCGTCCGCCCACAGATACCCCCACGGGCCGCGCCGCAGATGTGCGGTCCGCAGCCCGAAGTCCCGTGCGGGGAAGATGTCGTTGGCGGGATGGTCGCCGACGTACACGATCTCGTCCGGCTGGGCCGTACCCAGGGTGACGACGCGGTGGAAGAAGTCCGCGGCCGGCTTGGCCACGCCCCAGTCGCCGGACACGGTGACCGCGTCCGCGGGGAGGTCGAGCGCCCGCAGCAACTCCCCGGCGCGTGACGTCTGGTTGCCGGCCACCGCCACACGCACCCCGAGATCTCGTAGCGCGGACAGCGCGGGCCGCACGTCCTCGTACAGGTCGCCCTCGCCCAACACCTCGCCGCGGCCGGCCGCCTCGCGGGCCGCGTACTCGGCCGCGAGGTCGACTCCCGGGCGCAGCAGCCTGATCGCGTCCGCGTTGTCCCGGCCCTGCGACACGACCACGCCGACCAGGGCCGACAGCGTGTGCCTCGGCACCCCGAACCAGTCGGCCCACGACGCCCAGTACCGGTCGTCGCGGGTCAGGGTCTCGCCGATGTCCAGCACCACGGATCTGATCACCCGGACACCATAAGGGCGTCCTGGGCGATCGGGGCCGAGTTGTCGCCCGCGGTCCGCGAACCGGCCGGCGGCGTCGACCCGGTGAGGGTGGTAGCCACCAACGGGGGGTACGTCGGGATTCGCCGGACCCTCGGCCGGTCGGCGGTCTAGCGTGCTGGCATGCCGCGCACCCGCCGTGGCCGAACGAGGAGGCGCCCCATGTCATCGCCCTGTGACCCCGAACACGCGCCCGTCGGCGACGTGGGCGCGGCGCTCATGATGATCGACTCCCAGCTCAGGGCCCTCTACGACAGCAAGACGGAGGCCGACCCCGAACAGCAGCGCATGGTCGAGCAGTTCGCCGCGACCCTGGGCCCCAGGGGGATCGACGAGGTGCTGGACGGTGCCTGCACGATCATCTACATGTTCATGAAGTGGCTGCGGCTGGCCTGCGAGGACCACGACCAGGACGTCATCGAGTACGTGGTGCCGAGCCAGGTGGCCACGATGCGGATGATGCCGAGGACCTTCCGCCCCGAGACCATCCCCACCATGGTCGGGCTGCTCGTCGCCGCGGCCACCGGGCTGAGCCCCAACCTGTGGCGTGCGCAGTACGGGCGGTGGACCGAGGCCGAGTTGAATCCCCTGGAGGCCACGGCCGTCCTGCTCGCCGAGCGCATCAACCGGATCTCCGACGACCGCGACTTCGCCACCCGGCTGATCACCGAGGCGCTGTCCAAGTCGGAGCGGGGCTGAGGCGCGGCCGTTACTCGTGGGGCGGGGTGCAGGGCGCCTCGGCGGCGCAGGAGTAGCCGCGGCCCTTGCAGTGCCAGCAGTAGTGCGGCGCGGCGACGCCCTGGGCGTGGCCGTCGCCCGAGAGGTACAGCGTCTCCCGGACCTCGATCTGCGAGCCGCTGCACGCCTGGCACTGCCGGTGGTGCCCGGAGCACTCGCTGTCCACTGCCTCACTCATCCCGCGCCTCCGCACCTGCCGTGTCACAGCTCCCGCACCGAACGCTACCGGCCAGCGGCCGTTCCCGGGGCCGGTGTCTCATTCGTGGAGCCAGAACCCCGTTCGCCTGAGCCACAGTTCGAGGAGCGCGGTGTCGCCCGAGACGTCGAGGCGGTCGATGACGGGGCGGCCGTAGACGAGGAGCAGCAGGTCGGCGAGCGGGCCGTGGACGGTGACGGCCGCCGGGCCCTCGGCGCGGAGCCAGCGGGGGGCGTCGCCTGTCAGGTCGACCAGCCAGCTGTCGGCCGGCTGGTCGGTGGCCTGGAAGCGGAGGGTGCGGCCGGGGCCGAGCAGCGGCTCGTCGGTGGTGGGGTCGTACGCCTCGGGGACGGTGCCGAAGCCCATCCACTCGTCGACGCCGTCGCGCGCCACCGCCGCGTCCAACTCGTAGCGGCGCCCCAGCGCCCAGGCCGCGTCGGCGCGGTGGACGGTCGTCTCGAACAGCATGCGCCGCGCCCAGAACGCCAGGGGCTGGTCCGGGACCACCGTCCACACCCTGGTCTCGGGGCCGGCCTCGGCCAGCGCCTCGTCGAGGCGCCGCGCGCCGTCGGCGAGCCAGGCGTCGACCACGGTCAGGTCGCGGTCGTCGTATCCGAAGACGTCGTTGACCAGGTGGTCGGAGACGGTGTCGGTGGCCCTGGTGCGGACGATGGTCTCCACCCAGCGGTGGGCTCCGCCGACGTGCCGCAGCAGCTGGCCGAGGTTCCACTCGGGGCAGGTGGGCACGGGGACGCCCGGATCCGCGCCACGCGTCAGGGCGCGCAACAGGTCGGTCTGGGTGAGGATTTCGGTGCGGTAGCGGTCGAGGCTCCAGCGCGACATGGCAGCCAGGCTACGAGGCGCGGGCCTCCTCGCGCGCGTCGGTTTTCCAGGACCGGCCACGGGTGGCCGAACCGGCCGCTCGGCCACGACAATTGTTCGTCATGGATCCCGCCGTGTTAGCCGCGTTCGTATCCATTCCCACCGCCCTCCTCACCGCCGCCGCCTCCTACGCGGCCGGCCGCAGCCAGGGCCGTAGCGCCGTGGACGCCGTCCGGCGCCAGCATCGGCGCGATGCCTACACCGCGTTCCTGCTGGCCGCCAACGCCTATGTCAGCAGCGCCTCCTGGAACGCCTGCCTGGCCGAGGCACGAGCCGCCACGGGGAAGGTCGACAGCTGGCTCGACAAGGAGCGCAACGAGACACTCGTCCGGCACGCCCTCCGGATCAGGGCAGGCGTCTCGGTGGCTCCGCTGCGGGCCGCCGCGTCCATCGTCCACCTGGAAGGTTCCGCGCACCTCGGCGCCCTCGCCGGGCGCGTCATCGACTGCGCCGAGGACATGCGGGTCGTCGCGCGCAACAAGAAGGACCTGGAGGACGAGGTCAGGACCCTGGTGACCAACCCCCGCGCCGAACCGCGGACGGACGCCCAACTGACCCGGGCTGTCGAGGCGTTCACCACCGAGGCGCGCCGCCATCTCGACGGCGCCAGGCCGGCGGCCTGAGTCGGAGATCGTCGCCGATGGCGGATTCTCGGCTGCCTGACGCCGTCGGCCGACGGGTAGTTGGGATGGGCAGGCAAACCAGGAACAGGAAGAGGAACCACCATGCGTAGATCCAGACCCGGATCAAGACCCGAGAGAGCTGAAAGACCCGGGAGCGTCGGACGAGGGCGAGGACGTGGACGAGGGCGAGGGCGAGGGCGAGGGCGCGGCGCCGCGCTCGTCGCCTCGGCCTTCGCCGCGTTGCTGGTGGGCCTGGCCGTCCCCGGCCAGGCCCAGGCGGCGTTCGGCGTGATCGAGTACACCCCGCACGACGCTCAGATCCCGCCCTACTACCGGCTGAACCCGGCGAGCGGCTGCCACAACGTGGGGCTCGCCGGCGTGCCAGGGCTGTTGAACAACCGCACCAACCAGGCCGTCATCGCCTACGTGGGCCCCGACTGCACCGGGCTGCGGATCGGCACCTTCGCCGCCTACGAGCGCCGCAATCTGACGGGCCTCGGCAGCGTCCAGTACACCTGAGCCCACCGGCCGTCCTACCAGGAATTTCCAGAATCGAGGTTCCCGTGTTCAAGCGACTGGCCGTGCTCCTCTCCGCCACCGCCCTCGCCCTCGGCGGGGCGCTCGTCCCGCAGGCGTCGGCCGCCGCCGAGTCGGCGGCCGATCCTCGGATCTGCTACCGGGCGTACGTGGAAAGCGTCGGGTGGGAGCCCGACGAGTGGTGCAACGGGATCGCCGCCGGCCTGCCCGGCCTCAGCATCCAGTCCCTCCAGCTCAGCGCCTCCGAAGTCGGCACCCTCTGCGCCCGGGCCCACCTGAGTCGTAGCGGCTGGCAGGCGCGGCAGTGTTCCAGCACCGAATGGGGCCAGATCCAGATCGGCTCCACCACGGCGGGGCAGGCGATCACCGGCATCGAACTCTCCGTCACCAGTGGCACCGTCACCGCCAGCGTCGAGCTGTCGGACATCGGCTTCCAGGAGCCGAGAACCGGCTCGACGATCCAGGTCGGACGCCCCGGCAGCGTCTACGAGATCGAGGTCATCGGCATCGCCGTCAACTAGCCCGGGAATTCCGGCAGGGCCGGTGCCCCGCCCGGGGCACCGGTGCGGAACGTGGCCCGTGGCCCACCACCTGCTCGACGACGGTCGTCACCCGGGTGTGCCTCAACCTGCCGCGGGCCCGCGGGGAGCGCCGACGCGAGACGTGCGCGTACCAGCGGGCCCGGACCACGGTGATCGCGGCGCCGAGGACGTACCGCACCAGGCCGGGCCCGGGCCAGGGCGGTGACGACGAGGTGGGCGACGGACAGGGGGTGCTCCTCGTCCGTGGGTGGTTCCTCGCCGCTCTCACCTCACTGACCCGGGGCGTCGGAGGGGGGTGACAGGTCCCGGGAGAAGAGTTTCGTGGCCGGTCGGCAGACCTCGCAGGGGGTGATGCCGCGGCCGTGTTCGGCCAGGAGCCGGTGGAGCGCGGCGGTGTCCAGGTCGGGGGTGCCGGGGTGCCAGCAGCCCTCCTCGTGCAGCACGCCGCGTCGGGGCGCGCCCGGTGGGCGGCGTTGCCACCGCACCCACCAGCGCGGGCGGCCGGCCTCGGCGGCCGCCGCCCGCTCGGCGTCGGCGACCGCCTGGCGCACCTCGACCAGCCGCTCCTGGAGCCAGCCGGCGAGCGCCCGGAGGCTGGGCAGGTCGTCCGGCGGCAGTTCGGTCACATGTTCGATTCTAGGTGTTCGGTCGACCGCCGTCCGCCCGGGGCGGCGTCGGGATCGGGGTCGCGTTCGGCGTCGGGGGCGGCGTCGGGGGCGGCGTCGAGGTCGGGAGTCAGCCGTTCGACCAGTCGGCGCAGCAGAGGTAGACGCGGGGTGCCCCGCCCGGGTCGGGGACGGGGGCGTCGGCGGTGGCCCGGACGCCGGTGGCGGTGATCTCGCCGGTGCGTGGGTCGACCACCCGGTAGGGGAGCGGTATCGACTCGCCGGCCCAGGGCGCGATCCGCAGGTCGCCGCCGTGTTCCGCGTAGCTGACGTAGAGCCGGCCCGGCACCAGCAGCCCGCGCGGTGCCAGCGTCAGGTCCCAGCTCGGGGCCATGTCGGTGGTGGGGAGCCCGGCCAGGATCCGGGAGACGAGGCCGACGTAGCGGGAGCCCTCGAAGTCAAGCGCCTCCCGCCAGCCCGCGCCGTCCGCCACGAAGAACGGCTCGTGGCCCGGCTCCTCGGGCCGCAGTACCCACTGCCACAGGCTGCCCGCGCCGTAGACCACGCCCATCGTGCCGCCGGCGCACAGGTTGCTCCACGCCTCGTGGCCCTGCCACCAGCCCGCGCCCTTGCCGCGCGCGCCCGAGTGCTCGTACGTCGGCTCGCCGTTGGCGACCGCCCGCACCGGCTCGTTGCGCCACATGTCGGCGACCCGCTCCGGCACGTGCTCGCCGCGGTGGCCCGTCTGGCACCACTGGAAGTCCAGCCAGGGCGCGTCCTGGTGGGCGTCGGCCCGGGAGTGCGGGCGGTAGTGGATCCCGCACGGCTGGCCGTAGGCGTCCCACTCCTCGATCTCCCGGCCGCCCGCCTCGATGCCCGGCTCGTGGCCGCTGCCGTCCGCGCCGACCAGGTAGACCACCGGGTCGGCGCCGTAACGGGCCACCAGGTAGCGGCAGTAGCGGGCGTACTCGGCCGGCTCCACCACCGGGCCCGCCGCCCGCAGGCCCTTCCAGCCGAAGCCGTGGAAGACCGGCTGGAGCACGGGGACGACGCCGTGCTCGGCGAGGATCGCGAGCAGCCGGTCGAGGTGCTGGAAGTAGGCCGGGACGAGGTCGCGGAGGTGGCCCTCGCGCAGGTCCTCGAAGGCCACGTCGAAGCCCTCGTCCGCCGTCCGGTCCCGGGGGCCGCGCGCGTCCATGTCCGGCTGTACGCTCATCAGCAGCACCGCGTTGAACCCCTTGCCGGCCCGGTCGGCGGCGTAGACCCGCGCCTGCTCCTCGGTCGCGCGCCACGGCAGGCCCCAGGCGGTGTCGCCGACCAGCAGCGCCAGGGTGCCGTCGGCGTGCACCAGGCTGCGCCCGCCGGGGGACATCCGCCAGAACCCGTGCCGGCGGAACGGGCTCTCGCCGGTCGGCTCCTCGGAGACGGCCAGCGCCTCGGAGACGGCCAACTCCCCGGTGCGTCCCGCGAGGCCGGGGTCGTCGACGTCGGCCTCGGTGCGCCAGCGCCAACCGCCGCCGGCCAGCGGGGAGGTGAAGCGGATCCGCCAGGTGCGGCCGCCGTCCCAGAAGGCGGGGCGGCGCAGCGTCGCGCCCGAGTCGTGGACGAACTCTGCCCAGACCGCGACCTCGGCGTAGGCGGCCGGGTGGTCGCGCTCGGCGGTCAGGGTGATCTCGGCGCGCTGCCACGGGGATGTCGTCTGCACGGTGCGGGGGGTCCTTCCTCAACTGCCGCTGGTGGGACGGGATCAGGGTTCGTCGAGCAGGCGGCGGGCGGTGGAGAGGTCGGTCACCAGCGAGGTGATCCACCGGCCGCGGACCGCGCCGCGCACCGCCGGGTACTTGCGGGGCCCGCCGGCGACCGCGATCCGCCGTGGCGCGCCGCGGAGTTGGTCGACGGAGACGCCGACGGTGCGCTCGCCGAGGCCGGCGTCCACGTGCACGCCGTTCTCGTCGAAGAACCGCTGGCAGATGTCGCCGACCGCGCCGAGGCCGCGCAGCCTGGTCAGCTCCTCCTCGGCCACCGCGTTGCCGCTGAGCCGCAGCAGCGGGGACGGCTCCAGGCTGCCGATGCCGACCAGCACGGCCGTCAACTGCTGCCAGGCCTCGCCGACTTCGAGCACCGAGGGGTCGCGCAGCAGCGAGAGCCTGGCCTCTGCCGAGCCCACCAGGCCGGGGGCGCGGACGAACAGCGGGACGGTGCCGGTCAGTTCGGCGAGCCGGGCGGTGAGGCGGGTGGCCTGCACCTGGCTGTGCGCGTCGCCGACCCCGCCCATCAGCTGGACGACCCGGCCGGCGACGGCGGCCTTCCGCGGCCCGGGCTGCATCGCGTCGACGGCGGCGAGCAGCGTCTCGCTCCAGGTGGAGACGCCGATGACGTCGCCGTCCAGGAACGCCGTCTCCAGATAGCCGGCGGCTGAGCCGCCCAACGCCCGCATCAGGCTCGGCGGGTCGTCCAACAGGTCGTCGCCGTCCACGATCACGACGTCGGCGAGCCGGTAGCGCTCGGCGACGGCGTCCTCGAGTTCGCTGTGGATGCCGGCCGGCGCCACCACCACCGTGCGGACCACGCCCAGGGTGGTGGCGGTGCGGAGCATGCGGGAGACGCCTGCCTGGGTGAGGCCGAGCAGTTCGGCGATCTGGGTCTGCCGCAGCCCGCGCTCGTGGTACATCCGCGCGACGCGCACTATCTGGCGCAGTTTGGAGACGGACATGTTGGCGGGAATCTGAGGAGGCTCGGACACGTCCCGCACCCTACGGGAGCCCGCGGTGGCCCGTTGCTGGTCGCTCATGGCCCCGACACCTCCTCGCCCGGGCCGCCGGAGTGGCCGCCCGAGCCGCCGGTGGGGCGGCGGGAGCGGGCGACGGCCGCGTGCCAGCCGGCCCGCAGCGCGGCCCGCGTCTCGGCGGTGGAGCGTGGCGGGTGGAGGTCGGCCTCGGCGGGCGGCGGTGGTTCCGGCAGTCCGAGGGCGCGGGCGGCGAGTTGGGCGGCGCCGAGCGCGGAGAGGTTCGCGGTGTGGGGGCGGCGCACGGCGCGGCCCGAGACGTCGGCCTGGAGTCGCATGAGCGTGGCGTTGCCGGCCGGGCCGCCGTCGGCCAGCACCAGCGAGACGGGCCCGGCTGCGCGGTCCATGGCGGCGATCACGTCCTCCACCTGGAAGGCGATGGACTCCAGGGCGGCTCTGGCGAGTTGGGGGATCCCGGTGCCGAGGGTGAGGCCGGTGAGCAGGCCGGTGGCGTCGTTGTCCCACCAGGGGGCGGCCAGGCCGCCGAAGGCGGGGACCAGGTGGACGCCGCCGGCGTCCTCGGCGGCGCGGGCCGCCAGTTCCGACTCGTCGAGGCCGAGCAGGCCGGCCAGCCAGCGCAGGGTGGCGCCCGAGGACCGGATGTTGCCCTCCAGCGCGTAGGCGGGGGCGCCGTCGTCCCAGGCGACGGTGAGGCACAGCTCGCGGCCGACGGCGCCCCCCGTGGTCAGGCCCATCACGGAGGAGCCGGTGCCGTAGGTGGCCTTGACCTGCCCGGGGGCGCGGACGCCGTGGCCGTGGAGCGCGGCGTGCGAGTCGCCGAGGACGGCCGCGACCGGGGTGCCGTCCGGCAGCGGGTCGAGGCCGCGCAGCGCGGGGAAGGGGCCGGTGGAGGGGACCACGCGCGGCAGGGCGGCGGCCGGGATCCCGAACAGGTCGAGCAACTCCTCGTCCCAGGCCCTGGTGTGGACGTTCAGGAGCTGGGTGCGGGAGGCGTTGCCGACCTCGACGACGTGCTCGGCGCCGCCGCTCAGCCGCCACAGCAGCCAGGAGTCGACGGTGCCCAGGCAGAGTTCGCCGCGCCGGGACCGCGTCCGCGTCGGGTCGTGCGCGTCCAGCAGCCAACCGGCCTTCAGGGCGCTGAACATGGGGTCGAGCGGCAGCCCGGTGCGGGCTCGCACCAGCGGCCCGGCGCCGTCGGCGAGCAGCCGGGCGTGGGTGTCGGCGGTGCGCCGGTCCTGCCAGCCGAGCAGCGGGCCGAGCGGCCGCCCGGTGGCCCGCTCCCACAGCAGGCAGGACTCGCGCTGGGTGGACAGCGCGACGCCCGCCACCCGCGCCGGGTCGTGCCCGGCAAGGCAGGCGCGGATCGCCGCCACCACGCTCTCCCACACCTCGTCCGCCGACTGCTCGACCCAGCCGGGCCGCGGATGGGCGCTGGTCAGCGGCGCGGAGGCGGTGCCGAGCACCGTGCCCGAGGTGGCGAGCAGCACGGCCTTGGTGGCCGAGGTGCCCTGGTCGACGGCGAGCAGCAGGGGCGCGTGGTCGGTCATGGTCGGCCCGCCTCGGCGGCGGCCGTGGCCAGCGCCTCGTGGGCGGCGCGGCGGATGCCCTCGGCGGTGAGCCCGAAGTGTTCGAGCAGGAAGGCGGTGTCGCCGGTGGGCGCGAAGCCGGTGACGCCGAGCAGCCGCATCGGCGTCGGCCGGCGCTCGGCGACCAGGGCGGCGACGGCGGCGCCGAGGCCGCCGCTGAGCGTGGCCTCCTCGACGGTGACCAGGGCGCGGACGCCGGCCACGGCGGCCAGCAGCGCGTCGGCGTCGAGCGGCGCGACGAACGGGGTGTTGACGACGCGGGCCGAGACGCCGTCGGCGGCCAGCGCCTCGGCGGCGGCCAGCGCCCGGGAGACCGCGGTGCCGACCGCGATCACCGCCACGTCGGTGCCGTCCCGCAGCGCCAGGGGGCGGTCGGGGGCGAACGGCGCGTCGGCGGGGATCACGTCGGGCACCTTGAAACGGGGAATCCGCAGATAGCTCGGGCCCTCGTGGGCGTGGGCCCAGCGGATGGCGGCCCTGGTCTGGGCCCGGTCGGTGGGCACCAGCACGGTCAGCCCGTCGACGGCGCGCAGCCAGGACAGGTCCTCGACGGAGTGGTGGGTGGGGCCGAGTTCGCCGTAGGCGAGGCCGGGGCTCTGGCCGCAGAGCACCACCTTGTGGCCGCTGTAGGCGACGTCGGCCTTGATCTGCTCCAGGGCGCGGCCTGTGAGGAAGGGGCCGGCGGCCGAGACGAACGGCACCAGGCCGCCGTTGGCCAGCCCGGCGCCGACGCCGACCATGTTCTGTTCGGCGATGCCGACGTTGATCAGCCGGTCGGGGAACTCGCCGCGGAAGGCCACCAGGTTGCTCGAGCCGACCGAGTCGTTGCAGACGGCGACCACCCGGTCGTCCTCGCGGGCCAGGGCGGCCAGTTCCTCGGCGAAGGTCCCCCGGCAGTCGAAGACCTCGGGGGCGGCGGGCGCGGTGCTCATCGGGCGAGCTCCTCGAACGCGACGCGGACCTGCTCCTCGTTCGGGACCTTGTGGTGCCACTCCACCCGGTCCTCGGCGAACGAGAGTCCCTTGCCCTTGACGGTGTGGGCGATCACCGCGACCGGCCGGTCGGTGCCGGTGGGGCGCAGCGCGGCGAGCAGCGCGCCGTGGTCGTGGCCGTCGACCTCCCTGGTCTCCCAGCCGAACGCGGCCCACTTGGCGGAAAGGGGCTCCAGCGCGTTGGTCTCCTCGGTGCGGGCGCCCTGCTGGAGCCGGTTGCGGTCCACCACGGCGGTCAGCGACGCCAACCCGTAGTGCGAGGCGGACATGGCGGCCTCCCAGTTGCTGCCCTCCTGGAGCTCGCCGTCGCCGAGCACCACCACGGTGCGCCACGGCTCGGCGCGCAGCCGGGCGGCCAGCGCGCAGCCGACCGCGATCGGCAGGCCGTGGCCGAGCGGTCCCGTGTTGCTCTCGACGCCCGGCACCTTGCGGCGGTTCGGGTGGCCGTTGAGGGCGGAGAGCGGGGCCATGAAGGTGGCGAGCTCGGCGCGCGGGAAGTAGCCGCAGCGGGCCAGCGTGGCGTAGAGGGCGGCGGCGCAGTGCCCCTTGCTGAGGATCAACCGGTCGCGGCCTGGGGCGGTGGGGTCCTCGGGGTCCACGTCGAGGACGGCGCCGAAGAGCGTCACCAGGATGTCGGTCACCGACAGGTCGCCGCCGAGGTGGCCGAGCCGGGCGCGGTCGATCATCTCGACGACGGTCCTGCGGACGTCGCGGGACATCGCCCGCAGCGTCTCGGCGGCGTCGGCCGGATCGCCGTCGCGCGTGGCCTGCCGGAGCGCGCGGTACCGGGCCGCGGCCGGGGGGTCAGCGGTCAGCATGTGAATATCCATTCACGCTAGCGATATCTATCTGATTTTCTCTGCCTCGGATGGTGGTCCACGCCATCCCACCCCGTCAAGACCTCGTGCAACAGTCTTGCTGCAGCAGTCTTGACATGTCGCTTCGGCCGGTCCTACGGTCCCCCCACCGTCATAAACACCGAACAAGTGAATTAATATTCAAGAGGGGTTCGCCAATGACGTCCGCACCGTCCTCAGCCTCCCGTACCTTCGCCGGCGGCATGTGGAGCTTCGGCCGCATCATCGACCGCTACGCGACCGACGGCTACGGCCCCGAGATCGGCACCCTCAGGACCATCGAGCTGGCCGCCGCCTCGGGCGAGCTGGTGGGCCTCGACCTCAACTACCCCTTCGACGAGGGCGTGAGCGTCGCCGACGTCAGGGCCGCCCTCGACGCGCACGGCCTGGTCGCCACCAACATCACCCCGGTCATCTACGACCGCCGGTTCCGCAGCGGCTCCTTCACCGGCGCCGACGCCGCCACCCGCCGGGCCGTGCACGACCTCGCCGAGGAGTCCGTCGACGTCGCCGCCGCGCTCGGCGCCCGCTACGTCAAGTTCTGGCCCGGCCAGGACGGCTACGACTACCCCTTCCAGGTCGACTACCCCACCCTCCGCCGGCACGCCGTCGAGGGCATCAGGGACGTCGCCCGCAACCACCCCGACGTCACCTTCGCCATCGAGTACAAGCTCAAGGAGCCCCGCAACCGGCTCTTCTGGTCGACCGCCGCCGCCAGCCTGCTCGCCATCGAGCGGATGGGCGTGGACAACGTCGGCCTCGTCGTGGACTTCGGCCACTCCCTGTTCGCCAAGGAGAACCCCGCCGAGGCCCTGAGCCTGGCCCACGAGATGGGCCGCCTGGTGGACGTCGAGGTCGACGACAACTACCGCGAGTGGGACGACGACCTCACCGCCGGCGCCCTGCACCTCGTGGAGACGCTGGAGTTCCTGCACGTCGTCCGCGAGATCGGCTGGCAACACCCGGTCAAGCTCGACCTCTTCCCCTACCGCGAGGACCCGGGCGACGCCGTCCGCGAGTCCGTCGCCACCCTCCGCACCCTGGAGGAGCGCGCCGCCAGGCTGCCGCTCGACGAACTCCGGGCGGCCCAGGCCGCCCACGACGCCATGACCGCCCAACGTCTCGTTCGCACGGCGCTGTTCGGCTGACGGCGGAGGCGCCCGATGACCATGGACCGCAGGCGGTTCCTCGGCGCCGCCGCCCTGGCCGCGACGCTCGGCACGACCGGCTCGCTGACCGCCTGCGGCGGCGGCCGGCCCAAGGCGTCGCCCGGCCGGCTCTCGCTCTTCACCTATCTGGACGCCACCCAGGCCCCACCGCTCGACCAGGCCCTGGAGGCGTTCCGCGCGGAGTCCGGCATCACCGTCAGCCACGACACCCTGCCGGGCAGCGGCGCGGCGCTCTTCCCCGACAAGGTCCGCACCCAACTCCTGGGCGCCAGGCCGCCCGACCTCTTCATGATGTGGGGCGGCCAGATAGCCGCCCCCTTCATCGACGCCGGCCAGATAGCCAACCTCGACCCGTACTACGCCCGTTACGGCTGGGACGACGTGCTCAACCCGGCCGCCGTCGGCGACATGACGTTCAACGGCCACAAGCACGGCCTGCCTGGCGTGATCGCCAACCTCGGCTGCTGGTACCGCACCGACCTCTTCGAGCGCGCCGGGGCCGGCGTCCCCGCCAGCTACGACGAGTTGGAGGACGCCTGCGACCGGCTGCTGGCGAGCGGCGTGGTGCCGCTGGCCACCGGCGGCGTCTACGGCTGGGACCCGATGCGGCTCTTCGAGTACCTGCTGGAGATCACCGCGGGCCCCGAACTGCACGACCAGCTGCTGACCGGCGAGGCGGACTGGGACCGCGCCGAGGTCAGGGACGCCTTCGGCCTCTTCCGGAAGTGGGTCGAACGCGGGTGGGTGCCGGACGGCTTCCTCGGCATCAAGCCCGACATCGCCGACTCCTACCTCACCCAGGGCACCGGCGCCTTCCTGATCACCGGCCAGTGGCAGGAGTACACCAACGTCGCCTCCGGGCTCGACCCGGCGCTCTTCGACACCTTCGTCCTCCCCACCGGCCACGACGTGGTCCGCACCTCGGGCTGGACCGAGGGCTTCTTCCTCTCCAAGGCGTCCCCCAACGCCGAGAACGCCGCCCGGTTCTTCGACTTCCTCCTCACCCCCGCGGCCCAGGAGGTCTTCGCCGGCTTCCGCACCCCCGTCCGGGGCGTCACCCCCGACCCCGGCGAGCTCCCGCTCAACGCCAGATGGCTCGAACTCGGCCGCCGGCACCCGCACTACGTGATCCAGGACCAGGCGTTCCCCAAGGACGTGTCCGACGCCTACTACCAGATCCAGAGCGACATCGCCCAGGGCGACGTCTCCCCACGGGACGCGGCGGCGCGGATGAGCGACGCCGTCACCACCTGGAAGGAGGGCGAGATCCGATGACGACCGCCGTCCCGACCGAGACCGCCCGCGCGCCCGGGACCCGGCGCCCCGGCGCCACCCGACCCCCGCGCCGCCCGGGCGGCCGCCGCCGGCTCAGCGCCTGGGCCTACGCGGCCCCCGCGCTCCTCGTCTACACCGGCTTCCTGGTCTACCCGTCGCTCCAGTCGGTCCTCCTCAGCCTCACCTCCTGGGACGGCATCACCCCGGACCGGGAGTACGTCGGCCTCGACAACTACCGGCACCTCGCCGACGATCCGGTGATCGGCACCGCCGTCCGCAACAACCTGCTGTGGACGCTGGTCACCATCCTGCTCCCCATGCTGCTCGGCCTCGCCCTGGCGCTGACCCTCAACAGCCGCCTGGTGCTCGGCCGTTCGTTCCTCCGCACGATCTTCTACGCGCCCGCCGTGCTGCCGCTGGTCTCCGTCGCCACCATCTGGGGCTGGCTCTACAACCCCACCGACGGCGCGATCAACGAGGCCCTGAGCGCCGTCGGCCTCGACTCCCTCACCCGCGCCTGGCTCGGCGACGACTCCACCGCGCTGTGGGCCACCATGGTCCCCGCCGTCTGGGTGCGCACCGGCTTCCCGCTGCTGCTCTACCTGGCCGCCCTCCAGACCATCCCCAAGGAGCTCTACGAGTCCGCCACGATGGACGGCGCCACCGCCTGGCAGCGCTTCCGCCACGTGACCCTGCCGGCGCTGCGCCCCACCAACCACATCGTGCTGGCGCTCTCGCTGATCGAGTCGTTCAAGGTCTTCGACCTGATCTACGCCCTCACCTACGGCGGCCCCGGACGCTCCACCCAGGTCCTCGGCACCTGGATGTACTTCAACGTCTTCCAGTACTACCAGTCGGGCTACGGCGCGGCGATCGCCGTCGTCATCACGCTGGTCGCCGTGTTCGTCGGCATCCCCTATGTGCTCTCCCAGACCAAGGACACGTGATGGCGACGATCCCCGGCCCCCGCCTCGCCTCCCGCCTCACCCCGCGCACCGTCGGCCTCACCCTGGGCCTCGGCCTGCTCGCCCTGCTCTGGTTCGGGCCGCTGCTGGTGCTCGTCACCACGGCGCTGCGCACCGGCGCCGACCTGGCCTCGTCCGGGACCATCTCCTGGCCGAACTCCTGGACCCTCGGCAACTTCGGCAACGCCTGGGACGTCGGCGACTTCTCCACCACCTACCGCAACAGCCTGCTCATCACCGTCGTCAAGGTGCCGCTCGGCGTGGCCGTCTCGGCGCTGCTCGCCTACGCGCTCGCCAAGCTCGACCTGCGCTTCCGGCGATCGGTGATGTTCTTCGTCTTTCTCGGACTGACCGTTCCGCTCTACATCGCGATCGTCCCGCTCTTCACCATGCTCAGGTCCGTCTACCTCACGGACACCCTGGTGGGGCTGCTCCCGGCCTACCTCGCCTTCGGCATCCCCTTCACCACCCTGGTGCTGCACCAGTTCTTCCGGCGCATCCCCGACGAGCTGATCGAGGCCGCCAGGGTGGACGGGGCCAGCAGCTTCCGGATCTTCTGGCAGTTCATCCTGCCGCTCTCGCTGCCCGCGCTGGTCACGGTCGCCATCCTCGACACCGTCGCCACCTGGAACGAGCTGCTGATCGCGCTGATCATGCTCAGCTCCCCGGAGAACAGCACCATCCCGCTCGGCATGCTCAACTTCAACGGCGCCTTCTCCACCGACTACACCGGGCTCAGCGCCGGCATCCTGATCGCCGTCCTGCCGATCCTCGTGCTCTACGCCCTCCTCCAGCGCTGGATCGTGGGCGGCCTGACGGCCGGCGCCATCAAGGGCTGACGCGCGCCCCGACCGGCGGGATCGGCATTTCATACAATCGAACGGATGTCGCTCCCGCCCGCCGCGCTGCCCTCGCCGCTCACCCAGCTGACCGACGAGCGGCTGGCCGACGCGGGCGTCGAGCTCTGGCTCAAGCGGGACGACCTCGTGCACCCGACCGTCCCGGGCAACAAGTGGCGGAAGCTCGCCCCCAACCTGGCGGCCGCCCGCGAGGCCGGCCACCGCCGGGTGCTCAGCCTCGGCGGCGCCTACTCCAACCACATCCGCGCCCTCGCCGCCGCGGCCGCCGGCTCGGGACTCGCGAGCGTCGGCGTGATCCGGGGCCACGAGCTGGCCGACGCGCCCCGCAACTGGTCGCTGGCCCGCGCCGAGGCCGCCGGCATGCGGCTCGCCTTCGTCACCCGCGCCGACTACCGGCGGCTCCGCGCCACCCTCGGAGAACCCGCCACCCGCCGCGAGCTCGCCGACCGCTTCGGCCCCTGCCTGCTGCTTCCCGAGGGCGGCTCCAACGGGCTGGCCGCGCGCGGCAGCGCCGCCACCGCCACCGAGCTGGCCGCCCAGCTCCCCGGCTTCGGCGCGACCGGACGCGACGTGGTCTGCTGCGCGGTGGGCACCGGCGGCACCCTCGCCGGCCTCGCGGCCGGCGCGCCACCCGGCGTGCGCCTGGTGGGGGTCGCGGCGCTCGCCGGCGGCGAGGGCTATCTGGAGCGCGAGATCGACGCGCTGCACGCGGCCGGCTGGGGCCGCGCCTTCCCCAACTGGCGCCTCGACCACACCCACCACGCCGGCGGCTACGGCCGGGTGCCGGCCTCGCTGGCCGCCTTCGCCGACGACTTCGCCGGCCGCCACGGCCTGGCCGTGGAGCGGCGCTACGTGGCCAAGGCGCTCCGCTGGGTCTACGCGACGGCCGGCACCGCGCCGCTTGCCCCCGGCACCCGGGTCACCCTCGTCGTCACCGGACCACCGGATCCGGGCCCGGCCGCCGATTGATGGCTCATGACAGCCGTTGAACGTCCTGAATATGCCGATGCCCGCTGACGCCGATTTCAACTCCGATTAGTGTGCGACGAGTTGATCCATCTGATCGATTCCTTTCGTCTCGCACCGAAACCCTACGGAGTGGAGAACACGCGTGGCAGACATCGACCTGCGCACCGATCAACCGCACTCGGCGCGGATGTACGACTATCTGCTGGGCGGCAAGGATCACTACGTGGTCGACGGCGAAGCCGCGGAGAAGGCCCTGACGCCGTTCCCCATGCTGCGCACCGCCGCCCGCGAGAACCGCAAGTTCCTCGGGCGGGGCGTCCGCCACCTGGTACGGGAGGCCGGCATCCGGCAGTTCCTCGACCTCGGCTCCGGGCTGCCCACGGCGGAGAACGTGCACCAGGTCGCCCAGGCCGTGGCGCCCGACGCGCGCGTCGTCTACGTCGACAACGACCCCATCGTGCTGGTGCACGGCGGCGCGCTGCTCGCCAAGGACGAGCGGACCGCCGTCATCCAGGGCGACATCCGCGACCCCCGGTCGATCATCGACCACGACAAGACCCGCGCGCTGATCGACTTCGACCAGCCGGTGGGCGTGCTGGCCGTCGCCGTGCTGCACTTCGTCGGCGACGACGAGGACCCGGCCGGCATCGTCCGCACCCTGCGCGACACCGTGGCGGCCGGCAGCCACCTCATCCTGTCGCACGCCACCGCCGACATCGCCCCCGAGGAGGCGATGGGCGTCCAGCGCGCCTACCGCTCCCAGGGCGTGCCGCTCACGCTGCGCACCAAGGAGCGGTTCGCCGAGTTCTTCGACGGCACGGAGCTGATCGACCCCGGCATCCAGGTGGTCTCCGACTGGCGCGCCACCGTCCCCGAGTCCGAGCGGCCCCGGCACGCCGACGTCTCCTGGTACGGCGGCATCGCCCGGGTCGGCTGACCGCCGGCGCGGACGCCCGGCGCACGGAAGAACGGAGGAACGGAAGAGGGGGCGCGGCCGGATCGGCCGCGCCCCCTCCTCGTGGGGAGTTCGGATGCGAGAGGTCAGGAGAGCCCGGGCTCCGCAGGCATCGAGACCGGGACCGGCACCGGCTCGGGCGCCGGGCGCAGCAGCCGGGCGGCGACCACGCCGGCGGCCAGCAGCGCCGCCACGGAGAGGCCGGTGCTGAACCAGCTGGCGCCGAGCAACTGCCCGCCCAGGTAGCCGACCCCCACGCTGTACACCGTCCACACCACGGCGGCCACCGCCGACCACGGCAGGAACTCGCGCTTGCGCCGCCGCGAGACGCCGGCGCCCAGGCTCACCACCGCGCGCCCGGCCGGCGCGAAGCGCGCCAGCACCACCAGCGGCCCGCCGCCGCGCCGCAGCGCCCCGTCGAGCCGCTCCTGGGCCGCGGACAGCCGGCGCGAGCGGGCTATCGCCCCACCGAACCGGCGCCCGCCGCGCAGCGCGAGCGCGTAGGCCAGCAGATCGCCGACGAACGACGCGGTGATGGCGCACAGGCCGAGCAGGAAGAGCTGCGGAAGGTGGGGGTTCGAGGTGGGGGAGGGCAGGCCGGCGACATCCGCGGCCGTGCCGGCCGCCACCGTGGCCGCTGTCACCACCAGCGCGCCACTCGGCAGCACCGGCACGAAGACGTCCAGCATGATGGACGCCGCGACGACAACGTAGATCCACGGAGCGTAGAGCAGCACCCCCAACGTCTCCTGCACCGTGCTCCCCGTTTCCCCTGATGACGTGCTCTGTGGATGTGTACCTGGTCGCCGGCTGTGACGCGCCGTCCGGACACCTCGGTTCCGCCGCCAAGACTACGCCCGGGTCACCCACTCGGTGTACACGGGTGCGTGTGGCGGGCATCTCGTCCCGACCCTGGGCAGGGTGAACCCCGCGGGGCGGTCGAGCGACGGCCCACCGACAGGAAGCGGACGACACGATGACGAGGACGACCGTCGCGGTGGCCTTCACCACCGCCCTGATCACGGCTACGGCCACGGCCGGCCAGGCGGCGGCCGCCGGCGCGGCGAACGACTACTGGCTGCGCACCGGAGCCCGGTTCGCCGTCGCCGACGACCCGGCCGCGCCGCCCAGGGCCGTCAGCTACGACCAGGACCTCGTGCCGCCGGGCGCGCACCTCACCGTCACCGAGTACGTCGTCGACGGCGCCCTGACCGTCGAGGTGTCGGCGCGCGGCCTGGTCCCCGGCCACACCTACGGCGCCCACGTCCACGTCGCCCCCTGCGGCGCCGACCCGGCGGCCGCCGGCGGTCACTACCAGAACCTGCCAGGCGAGGTCGGCGCCGAGAACGAGGTCTGGCTCGACTTCACCGCCGACGTCGACGGCGCGGGCTACGCCTCCTCCCGGCACGACTGGCTCTTCCGCCCAGGCGAGGCCGCCTCCGTGGTGCTGCACGAGCACCCCACCCACCAGGACGGCACGGCCGGCGACCGCACCGGCTGCCTCACCGTCCCGTTCGCCGCCCTCGGCCAGGGCTGACGCCCGGGTGGGTCTCGGGTAGGGTGGGCGAGTCTGAAGGGGAGTAGCTCTTCGCCGGACCGTCGACATACTGGCCCGCCAACGATCACGTTGCGGGCCCGGCGCCCGGAGCGGACACCCGACGCCTCACGCGTCGCCCGTGATCCGCCAGCGAGACCTTCGGCCGCAGTGTCATGTGACGCTGCCGTGCCGAAGTCTCCGCCTCCCCGCGGAATCCTCCGGCCCGGTGGCCTGAGTTTCGAGGATTGCCGTGTTCAGTTTCGCCGTCGCAGCCGTCGTGTTCGGCATCATCTTCCTTGCCGAACTGCCCGACAAGACCGCCCTGGCCGGTCTGGTGCTCGGCACCCGTTTCCGAGGTTCCTACGTCTTCGCCGGCGTCGCGGCGGCCTTCGTGGTCCACGTGATCCTCGCCGTCGCCGCCGGCAGCGTCCTCACGCTGCTGCCACAGCGCCCGCTCCAGGCCGTGGTGGGCGTCCTCTTCCTGGCCGGCGCGGCGATGCTGCTGCGGGAGGCCCTGAAGAAGGACGACGAGGAGGAGGACGAGGTCAAGGAGCCGGAGGACCCCTCCTTCTGGAAGGTGGCGGGCAGCGGCTTCATGCTGATCCTGGTCGCCGAGTTCGGCGACCTCACCCAGATCATGACCGCCAACCTGGCCGCCCGCTACGACGACCCCATCTCGGTCGGCGTCGGCGCGGTCCTGGCGCTGTGGGCCGTGGCCGGCCTCGGCATCCTGGGCGGCCAGGCGCTGCTGAAGCGGGTCCCGTTGACGTTGATCACGAAGATCGCGGCGGGCGTGATGGTGGTGATGGCCGGCTGGAGCTTCTTCGAAGCCATCGCCGGCTGACGCGGCGCGGGGTGGCGCTGACCGCTGGTTTCCCCCACCCTCCCCCAGCTAACGCTGGGAGGTGCCCCCACGAGCCCTTTGTCCCGCGCTCCGCGCGGGGGTGGTGCGCGCTGCGCGCGGGCGGCTGGCCTGCGGCCGTGCCGCGCCCACCCACCCGCCCTCGCGGGTGGCTTGCGCGGCAGCGGCCCGGCGGCGAAGCCGCCGTGGGCCGGGCCCGCGTGCCCCTGGCGGGGC
>NZ_BAAGPR010000067.1:0-44242 GCF_054783955.1 Streptomyces mayteni
GCCGCCGCGCTCACCGCGGCCGCCGCCCTCACCGCGCGGGCCCCGCTCCTCGCGGCCACGCCCGCCGCCGCCGGCGCCCTGCTCCTCGTCGAGCCGCAGCGTCAGCGAGATCCGCTTGCGCGGCACGTCGACGTCGAGCACCTTCACCTTCACGATGTCCCCCGGCTTCACGACCTCGCGCGGGTCGGAGACGAACTTCCGCGACATCGCCGAGACATGGACCAGGCCGTCCTGGTGGACGCCGACGTCGACGAAGGCGCCGAAGGCCGCGACGTTGGAGACCACGCCCTCCAGCACCATGCCCGCCTTCAGGTCGCCGATCTTCTCGACGCCCTCCTTGAACCGGGCGGTGCGGAAGGCCGGACGCGGGTCGCGGCCCGGCTTCTCCAGCTCCTTGAGGATGTCCGTGACGGTGGGCAGGCCGAAGGTGTCGTCCACGAAGTCGGCCGGCCGCAGCGCCCGGAGCGTCGACCCGTTGCCGATGAGGGCCGCCACGTCGCCGCCGGACGCCTCGACCATGCGGCGGACCACCGGGTACGCCTCGGGGTGCACCGCCGAGACGTCGAGCGGGTCGTCGCCGCCCCTGATCCGCAGGAAGCCGGCGCACTGCTCGAACGCCTTGGGCCCGAGCCTCGGCACCTGCTTCAGCGCGCCACGGCTGGTGAAGGGACCGTTCTGGTCGCGGTGGGTCACGATGTTCTCGGCCAGGTTGGTGCCGATGCCGGAGACCCGGGCGAGCAGCGGCACGGAGGCGGTGTTGACGTCCACCCCGACACCGTTCACACAGTCCTCGACGACCGCGTCGAGCGAGCGGGAGAGCTTCACCTCGGCCAGGTCGTGCTGGTACTGGCCGACGCCGATCGACCGCGGGTCGATCTTCACGAGCTCGGCCAGCGGGTCCTGGAGCCGGCGGGCGATGGAGACGGCGCCGCGCAGCGACACGTCGAGCTCCGGCAGCTCCTGCGCCGCGTAGGCGGAGGCCGAGTAGACCGAGGCGCCGGCCTCGGAGACCACCATCCTGGTCAGCTTGGCCTCGGGCAGCCGGCCGATCAGCTCGCCGGCCAGCTTGTCGGTCTCCCGGGAGGCCGTGCCGTTGCCGATCGCGATCAGCTCCACCCCGTGCTCGCGGACCAGCGTGGCGAGCCGGCCGAGCGCCTCGTCCCACCGGCGGGCCGGGGCGTGCGGGTAGATCGTGTCGGTGGCGGCCACCTTGCCCGTGGCGTCGACCACGGCGACCTTGACGCCGGTGCGCAGCCCCGGGTCGAGCCCCATGGTGGCCCGGGTGCCGGCGGGCGCGGCGAGCAGCAGGTCGCGCAGGTTGGCCGCGAAGACCGCCACCGCGTCGTCCTCGGCGGCGGTGCGCAGCCGGGTGCGCAGGTCGATGCCGAGGTGGACCAGGATCCGGGTGCGCCAGGCCCAGCGGACCGTCTCGGCCAGCCAGGCGTCGCCCGGCCGACCCCGGTCGACGACGCCGAAGCGGTGGGCGATGGCCCGCTCGAACGAGGAGGGCCCGGCGTCCCGCGCCGCGGCCGGGTCGTCGCCCGAAGCCTCGGACCGTTCGGGCTCCAGGGTGAGGTCGAGGACCTCCTCCTTCTCGCCCCTGAACATGGCGAGCACCCGGTGCGACGGGAGCTCGGCGAACGGCTCGGCGAAGTCGAAGTAGTCGGCGAACTTGGCGCCCTCGGTCTCCTTGCCCGACCTGACCCTGGCCATCAGCCGGCCCCGCTGCCACATCCGCTCGCGCAGCTCGCCGAGCAGGTCGGCGTCCTCGCCGAACCGCTCGGTGAGGATGGCCCTGGCGCCGGCGAGCGCCGCCTCGGCGTCGGGCACGCCGCGCGCCTCGTCGACGAAGGCGGCGGCCGCGGCCGCCGGCAGCACGCCGGGATCCGCGAGCAGCCCCTCGGCCAGCGGCTCGAGCCCGGCCTCGCGGGCGATCTGGGCCTTGGTGCGGCGCTTGGGCTTGTAGGGCAGGTAGATGTCCTCCAGGCGGGCCTTGGTCTCGGCGCCGCGGATCGCGGCCTCGAGCGCCGCGTCCAGCTTGCCCTGGGTCCGCACCGACTCGAGCACGGCCTCGCGCCGCTCCTCGAGCTCCCGCAGATAGCGCAGCCGCTCGTCGAGGGTGCGCAGCTGGGTGTCGTCGAGCGCGCCGGTGACCTCCTTGCGGTACCGGGCGACGAACGGCACCGTCGCGCCTCCGTCGAGCAGCCCCACGGCCGCCTGGACCTGCCCCTCCGCTACGCCGAGCTCCTCGGCGATCCTGGTTTCGATGGACCGTCCTGCGACGGACTGTGTCACGATCTCGCTCCGCATTTCCCGCGCTTTCCCGGCTTCGCGACGCGCACTCCACGCCGCGCAGAGCATTGTGACAGGCGGCACCGACATCCGGGCGTTCCGCTAGCGACTCGGCTCGGCGTTCCGCGTGTCGTAGCGCTCCCTGGCCTCGACCACCCGCGGCAGCCGGCGCTCCACGAGCCGGGTGAGTTCCCAGACCTGGGCCGCGAACTCGCGGCCGAGCGGGGTGAGCGAGTAGTCCACGTGCGGCGGGATCACCGGGCGCGCCTCGCGCAGCACCAGGCCGTCCCGCTCCAGGGTCTGGAGCGTCTGGGCGAGCATCTTCTCGCTGATGCCGCCGACGGCGCGGCGCAGCGCGCTGAAGCGCATCCGCTCGGCGTCGAGCAGCACGGCGAGCAGCAGCACGCCCCAGCGGCTCGTGACGTGGTCGAGCAGCACCCTGGACGGACAGTTCGCCAAGTTCACATCGGCGGGCAACGCACTTACCGGCATGCCAGTACCTTACTTCAAAGTGGGTACTTTCCCATGGTTAGTGTGCAGCTTAGGGTCGTGGTGACCGACAGAACAACACCGAGGAGACATGCATGTACGTCGTCACCGGAGCCACCGGCCACCTGGGCGCGCTGGCCGTCAGGGCGCTGCTCGACAAGGTCCCGGCCGAGCAGGTGGCCGTGGTGGTGCGGAACGAGGCGAAGGCCGCCGACCTGGCGGCCCGCGGTGTGAGCGTCCGCGTCGCCGACTACGACCGCCCCGAGGCCCTGGCGGGCGCCTTCCGCGCCGGCGAGCGGGTGCTGTTCGTCTCGGGCAGCGAGGCGGGGCGGCGGATACCGCAGCACACCGCCGTGGTGGCGGCGGCCGGGGCGGCCGGGGTGGGGCTGCTCGCCTACACCGGCGTGCTGGGCGGCCCGAAGGCCGACTTCCGGCTCGCCGACGACCACAAGGCCACGGAGGAGGCCATCCTCGCCTCCGGGCTGCCGTACACCTTCCTGCGCAACGGCTGGTACCACGAGAACTACACCGAGAACCTGGCCCCGGTGCTGGAGCACGGGGTGGTGCTCGGCAGCGCGGGCGAGGGGCGGATCGCCTCCGCCTCGCGGGCGGACTACGCGGCCGCCGCGGTCGCCGTGCTCACCGGCGAGGGCCACGAGGGCAGGGCCTACGAGCTGAGCGGTGACACCGCCTGGAGCCTGGCCGAGTACGCGGCCGAGCTCTCCCGGCAGACCGGCCGGGAGATCCGCTACGCGCCCGTCAGCGCCGAGGAGCACCTGGCCGTGCTGACCGGCGCCGGGGTGCCCGAGCCGTTCGCCGCGATCCTCGTCGACGTGGACACGGCCGGCATCGCCCGCGGGCTGCTCGCCGGCACCTCGGGCGAACTGACGCGGCTCATCGGCCGGCCGACCACCCCGCTCGCCGACGCCGTCGCGACCGCCCTGAACCCGTCCTGACCTGCGCGGGGAGGCGCCCGAACGGCGCCTCCCCGCACGCTTTTCGGCCATACCCGAGTGCGGGAGCGCTCCCGCCGAATACCAATCTGAGCCGGTGTCAACTCCACCACTCCTTCGAGTGATATGAACTCCACACGTGCAGCTGAATTCCTTGCGGACTGCCGGGAGTTAGGGGCAGGGTGCGAGACATAACGCAGCGCACCCATTCCCTGACAACGCGTGGAGCACCGGAGGGACCATGACGCTCACCAGCCCGGACGCCGAAATCCAACGCCTCTCGTACAGCTGGCTGCTGACGGCCAGGCGTGAGGATCTGGCGCACTTCCGGCGGCTCGCCTCGCTCGCGATGCGGGACTGGGGGCAGCCGCCCCGGGTCACCGAGGTCGTGCTGCACGCGGTCACCGAGCTGTTGTCCAACGTGGCCAGGCACGTCGGCGACCGCCGCTGCACGTTGGAGCTCGCCCTGCTCGGCAACGCCGTCCAGGTCTCCGTCAGCGACCGCTCAGCCGAGTTGCCCAAGATCACCCTGCCCGACTGGACGGCCGAGGAGGGCCGGGGGCTCTGGCTGCTGCGGGAGATGGCCGACGGCCTCGGCTACGCGCTGACGGAGGAGGGCAAGCAGGTCTGGGTGCGGGTCGGCACCGACCCCGGCGGCTCCTGAACACACGGCGCACGGCCCGGGTGTTCCGCCACCCGGGCCATGCTCACGACGGTCCCGCTCACTCCGCCGCCGTGTCGAGGGGGCGGCGGAACCGCACCCCGTTCGCGTCCGCCTTGTAGAGGTAGCCGAGCGGCCCCTCGCCCGCGTAGCCGCCCGCGGCGTCGAAGGCCAGGTCCCGGCCGAGACCGTGGTACTCGGCGTCGCGCAGCCGGGTCAGCAGCGCCCCCTTGGTCACACCCGACGGCTCCCCGGCCAGCGCGCGCATCGCGTCGACCAGCATCCGGGTCGCGTCGTACGCCTCGACCGCGTACGGCTCGACGGTGCCGCCGAACCGCCCCCGGTGCACGGTGGCGAACCCGCTGGCGTCCGGGTCACCTATCGGATCCGTGTACGTGGTGACGAAGTACCAGCCGGCCGCGGCCTCCCCCGCGAGTTCGAAGAAGGTGGCTCCGAGCGCCTCCTGGGTGGCCACCACCGACCCCTGGTAGCCCGCCTCGGCCAGCGCGCCGGCGAGCCGCCCGGCGCCGTCCGCCAGGCCCCCGTACACCACGGCGTCCACCCCGGCCGCCGTGAACTCCGCGGCGACCTCGGCGAAGTCCCGGGTGCCAGCGGGCAGCACCCGGGGCGTGAGCTCCACCGTCGCCCGGTCCACGGCGTCGCTGACCGCCCGGGTGACCAGCCAGCTGTACTCGTCCGCCGTGCGGTCGTCGATCAGGCCGACCCGGCGGGCACCGAGCTCCTGCGCGAGCACCAGCGGGATCGCGCCGGCCGCCGTCCCGGTGTCCGGCCGCCCGAGCAGCAGCGTGTCCTCGGCGGCGCGCGGCTCGAAGTTCCCGGCGGACAGGGCGAACAGCGGCATGCCGGCCGCCCCGTACGCGTCGGCCGCGGCCCGCGCGACCGCGTCCGCGGTGGGGCCTATGACGGCCATCACCGCCGGGTCGGCGATCAACGACCGCGCCACCTCGGCCGCGCGCTCGGCGTCACCGCCGTCGTCCACCTCGCGCAGGCTCAGCGAGAAGCCGAGGTCGCCCAGCGAGTTCAGCTCCTCGACGGCCATGGTGACGCCCCGCCGCTGGCCCTTGCCGTACTTGGCGTGCGGGCCGGTCAGGTCGGCGTGCAGCCCGATCGCGTAGTGGCCACGGCCCTCGGCCGAGGCCGCGCCGCCGGACCGCGGCAGCAGCAGCCTGGCGGTGAGCGCCCCGCCGAGCAGCAGCGCGCCCGCGCCGCCGATCGCCGTCAACACCCGGCGCCGCGACGACATCGGCTCGGGCGCGGGTTCGGGCGGCGGCTCCTGGGCCGCACGCGGCGGCCTGGCGGGCGGCGGCGGTTCCGGGTCGAGCCACTCGGACAGCTCCGGCCCCGGCGCGGGCAGCCGGGCGTGGAAGCGGTGGTTGACGTCGGCCGCGACCGCCGAGGGCAGCCAGCCGGCGGAGTGGCCGACCCCCGCGGCGTCGCCGGCGTCCGCGAGTTCGGCGCGCAGGTCGGCGGCGGTGGGGCGGAGCATCGGGTCCTTGGCCAGGCACGCCTCGATCACCTCGAGCAGGCTGCGGGGCACGTCCGCCAGGTCGGCCGGCTCGTGCACCACCCGGTGCAGCAGCTCGCGACCGGTGCCGGTGCCGAAGGGGTGGCGGCCGGTGGCCACGTAGGCCAGCACGCAGCCGAGCGAGAAGACGTCCGTGCCAGGACCTGGCGGCGTGGCCCCGCCGCGGGCCTGCTCGGGCGACTGGTAGCCGGGGGTGCCGCCGACGGTGCCGGTGCCGCCGAAGCCGGTGAGCCGGGGTCCGTCGGGCACCAGTTGGACGTGGCCCGGGCGCACGTCCTGGTGGACGAGGCCGGCCTGGTGCACGGCCGCCAGCGCCTCGGCGAGCATGGCCCCGACCGTCCGCACCGGGCCGCGCGGCAGCGGGCCGTGCGCCGCGACCGTCTCGGCGAGCGTGGGCCCGGGCACGTAGGGGAAGGCGGCCCACATGGTGCCGCCCGCCGTGTCGGCGGCCAGCACGCCGACCAGGCAGCGGGCCGACACGTGCCGGGCGGCGGCCACGTCGCGTTCGAACCTGGCGCGGAACTCCGGGTCCCTGGCGTGCTCACGGCGGATCACCTTGAGCGCGGCCGGTGCGCCGCCGAGCGACCTGGCGAGGTAGACGACCCCGGTGCGGCCGTCGGCGATCCGCCGCAGCAGCCGGTAGCCGCCGATCCGCCGGGGGTCCGACAATTCGAGATCCCTCACCGCAGCTCGCTCTCCGCCCGCGACAACATCAGTTCGAGGCCCGCGTTGAGCAGCGCCCCGACGTCCTCCTCGTCGTAGCCCCCGGTGCCCTTGACGGCGAGCGCCACGGTGACCGGGCCGAGCCTGGCCACGCCCCACAGATAGGGGTGCGGGCCGCCGGGACCCCGGCCGTGGTACTCGCCGCCCTCGTGGATCATGTCGTCGGCCGCCAGCTGGCCGCGGACGCCGTAGGGGGCGCCCTCGGAGCGCAGCCCGGTGATCCGCTCGCCCTCCCTGAGGGTCTGCTCTGGGCAGCGCAGCCCCTCCTCGAGGGTGGCCGCCATCCGCTCGTCGGCCACGGTCGTGCTGCGGTACACGGTGACCGAGGACATCACGCGTAACGGCTCGTCCCGCTCGTCGGGCGCCGGGTGTTCGCTGTTGCGCGAGAGGCTGGCGAGCACCTCGTCGGGCAGCGCCTCACGGCGCCAGACGCAGCCCTCGTCGAGCACCGCCCAGGTGGCGGGTTCCGACTCGAAGGGATCCTGCTCCAGGAATCCGTCGCCGAGGTCGGCGGGGCCCGCGGCGACGGCCCTGGCCAGGTCGAGGGCGGCCGCCGGATCGGCCGGCGGGGCGACGACCCGGGGCGAGGCCCCGTCCGACGCCCCGCTCGGCGGTGACGAGCCGTCCGCGGCGCCCCGCCCACCGCCGCCACCGTCGTCCGCCGGCCCGTCGCCCGCGTCGGCGGTGGTGCAGCCGAACAGCAGCACCGCCGTGGACACCGCCAGCGCGGCGCGCACCTGCCTCAGGTACCGCACCGTGACCTCCCGAGTCCGCTGAGTGGGGGATCACCCTAGCGTCCCGGCCCGACAACCGGCAGTGCCGGCCGACCCGATCGCCGCCCACCAGGCCGAAACGGGATGGCGGCCGGCCGGCGCGGTCAGCAGACTTCGAGGCATGGAGCTCCTGCCGCCCGGCGAGTACGCGCCGTCCCTGTCGTATCTGAACACCGCGAGCCACGGTCTTCCGCCGGCCCGGGCGGCCGCCCGGCTGCGCGCGGCGCTCGCCGACACGCAGGAGGGCCGGATCGATCCGGGGGCCAACGCGGCGGCCCTGGAGGCGGTACGCGCCGGCTATGCGGAACTGGCCGAGATCTCACCCGAACGAGTGGCGCTCGGCTCCGGCGTCGCCGTGCACGCCGCGCTGATCGCCGCCGCGTTGCCGCCGGGCTCAGAAGTGCTCTGTCCCGAGGACGAGTACACCTCGCTGGTGACGCCGTTCGCCCGGCGGCCGGGGATCAGGCTGCGCGAGGTGCCGCTGGCCGAGCTGGCCGGGGCGGTGGACGGCTCCACGGCGCTGGTGGCGTTCTCGGCCGTGCAGTCGCTCGACGGCCGCACGGCCGACCTGCCGGCGATCCTGGCGGCCGCCGGTCGGCACGGCGCGCGGACGCTGCTCGACACCACCCAGGCGCTCGGCTGGCTGCCGCTCTCCGCGGGGGACTTCGACTTCACCGTGTGCGCCGGCTACAAGTGGCTGCTCTGCCCACGCGGCACCGCCTTCCTGACCGTGCCAGAGGACGGCGGCGGTCTTGTCCCGCTGCACGCGGGCTTCACGGCCGCCCGCGCCTCCCGGCGGGGCCCCTACGGGCCGGTGGCCGAACTGGCGGCGGGCGCCCGGCGGTTCGACGAGAGCACCGCGCTGCTGCCGTACCTGGCGGCGGTCGAGTCGCTGGGCCTGGTGGCGGAGTTGGGGCGGCCGGCGATCCAGGCGCACGACGTGGCGCTGGCGACCAGGTTCCGGGCCGGGCTGGCGCGGATCGGGCTGCCTGCGGTGCCCGGCGACTCCCCCATCGTGTCGGTGCCGGGCGCCGCCGGGGCCGAGGCCCGGCTCGCGGCGGCGGGGGTGCGCGTGGCGGCGCGCGGCGGCGGTCTGCGCGCCGCCTTCCACGTCTACAACACCGAGGCGGACGTGGACCGGGCGCTCGAAGCGCTGGCGGACGCCCGTCAGGCGTCGGGCGGGTAGCACGTATGAGGTTGGTTTAGCTCGATCGTGTGGTGGTCGGTTCCTAGGCTTGCATCGCTACGGACAAGGCGGGTTAGCGTGGGGGGCGATCTGGGATGCCGGGTGCGGCGCCAGTGCACGGGGCCCCCGCTCCACCGGAGTGATGGTTCGGGGCCTCCCCGTCGCTCTTGGCCGTACCTGGCTGGCCAGATCACACAGGGAACCGGCCTCCCGGGATCGGACCACGCACAGGATGCGTGTCGCTGCCTCGGGGTTGAGTACGCCGGGGACCAGTGCGCCCAAGACCGTTCGGGGCGTGCGGCTGACCGGGCAAACTCCCGCCCAGTCCTAAGGAACGGTTCTTGGCGACGCCGATGGCGTCCAGCACAACCGGCAGCTCCCCGGCACGTAGGGGAAGGCCACCCGGTCCACCGCCGTGGCGTGCTCGACCTCGGCCAGGGTGGCCGCGTCGAGCGCCACGGCGGCGGCCGCGACGGTGTCGCGCGCGTCGTCGTAGGCGACGTCCACGCCGACCACCACGGTGCCGGGGGCGCCGGGTGCGGGGCCCGAGTCGTCCAGGCGGGTGTGCGGTCGCAACCGTTCCTGGACGGCCTCGGCCTCGGCCTCGGTGGCCGGGGTGACGTGCGGGTGGACGAGCGGGATGTCGGGCACGCTCAGCTCAGGTCGATCCCGGGGTAGAGCGGGTGCTTGGCGAGCAGGTCGGCGGCGCGCTTGGCGACCTGGTCGGCCACGCCCTCCTCAAGCCGGTAGGTGGCCTTGGACGGCTTGCCGTTCTTGGCGGTGCCCGGGGTGGTGCGGGAGAGCACGACGTCGATCAGCTCGGCGACCTCGTCCATGCCGGCGGTGTCCAGGCCGCGGGTGGTCAGCGCCGGGGTGCCGACCCGGATGCCCGAGGTGTACCAGGCGCCGTTGGGGTCGCGGGGCACCGCGTTCCGGTTGGTGACGATGCCGGCGTCGAGCAGCGCGGCCTCGGCCTGGCGGCCGGTGAGGCCGTAGCCGGAGACGTCGATCAGCGCGAGGTGGTTGTCGGTGCCGCCGGTGACCAGGCGGGTGCCGCGGCGCAGCAGGCCCTCGGCGAGGGCGCGGGCGTTGTCGACGATGCGCTGGGCGTAGTCCTGGAAGGCGGGCTGCCTGGCCTCGGCGAGGGCCACGGCCTTGGCGGCCATCACGTGCGGCAGCGGGCCGCCGAGCACCATGGGGCAGCCGCGGTCGACCTGGTCGGCGAGCGAGTCGTCGCAGAGCACCATGCCGCCGCGGGGGCCGCGCAGCGACTTGTGGGTGGTGGTGGTGACGATCTGGGCGTGCGGCACGGGGTCGAGGTCGCCGGTGAGGACCTTGCCGGCGACGAGGCCGGCGAAGTGGGCCATGTCGACCATCAGCGTGGCGCCGACCTCGTCGGCGATCTCGCGCATGATCCGGAAGTTGATCAGCCGGGGGTAGGCGGAGTAGCCGGCGATCAGGATCAGCGGCCGGAACTCGCGGGCGGCGGCGCGCACGGCGTCGTAGTCGACCAGGCCGGTCTCGGGGTCGGTGCCGTAGCTGCGCTGCTCGAACATCTTGCCGGAAATGTTCGGGCGGAAGCCGTGGGTGAGGTGGCCGCCGGCGTCCAGGGACATGCCGAGCATCCGCTGGCTGCCGAGGTCGCGGCGCAGGGCGGCCCAGTCCTCCTCGCTGAGGTCGTTGACCTGGCGGGCGCCGGCCCGCTCCAGGGCCGGGCTCTCGACCCGCTGGGCGAGCACCGCCCAGAAGGCGACGAGGTTGGCGTCGATGCCGGAGTGCGGCTGGACGTAGGCGTGGCGGGCGCCGAAGAGCTCGCGGGCGTGCTCGGCGGCGATGGACTCCACGGTGTCGACGTTGCGGCAGCCGGCGTAGAAGCGGCGGCCGACGGTGCCCTCGGCGTACTTGTCGCTCATCCAGTTCCCCATGGCGAGCAGCACGGCGGGGGAGGCGTAGTTCTCGCTGGCGATGAGCTTGAGGGACGCGCGCTGGTCCTCGATCTCGGCGCCGATCGCGTCGGCGATCCGCGGTTCGACGGACCTGACCACGTCGAGACCGCTGCGGAAGGCGGTGGAGACGGTCGGGTCGGCCGCTGGCTCGTGGGTCATGGTGGGCCTCCTTGACAGCATGAGTCGCGATGGCCCAGGCGCACGGCTCCACATCGCACAGCTCGGGCCGCTTCCCGATGGTTGCCCCCATCCCGACGCGCCAGTCACGGCCCGCGTGTGAGGGTAGCACCGCTGGTCGCGGCCGTGTCGCGGGTGTCCACGCGGTGGGGCACGGTGGAGGTGGGGCGGGGTTCGGTGCCCCGTTTTCCCCTTCGTCTTCTTCTTCGTCCTGGCATGGAGGCCGGCATGAGCGAGCACATCTACCGGGTGACCGAGATCGTCGGTTCCTCACCGGAGAGCGTGGACGCGGCGGTGCGCAACGGGATCGCCCGGGCGGCCAAGACGCTGCGCAACCTCGACTGGTTCGAGGTGACGCAGATCCGCGGCCATGTCGAGGACGGGGTGATCGGCCACTACCAGGTGGGCCTGAAGGTGGGCTTCCGGCTGGAGGACGCGTAGGGCAGGCGGAAACCCTGCCGCCCCCGGCCGACGGGCGTCGGCCGGGGGCGGCAGGGTGAATCTCGGTGACGCGTCAGCGCCAGCGGGCCAGGAAGGAGCTCCACCAGCCGCTCTTGGCGGGGGTGGACGGAGTGGCCTGGACCGGCTGAGCCGGGGCGGTGGCCTTGGTCGGGTCGGGCGTCCTGGTCTGGAGGCGCACCGGGGTGAAGCTGGCGGGGAGCTCGACGAGCCCGCGCTGGAACGGGCTCGGCCGCCAGGCCAGGTTCTCGACGGGCACCGCGAGCTCGATGTCGGGCAGCAGGTTGAGCAGCCGTTCGATCGCCCCGACGGCCATGAGGGTGGCCGGGTCCTTGGCCGGGCAGGCGTGCGGTCCGGCCGACCAGGCGAGGTGGGCCCGCTTGCTCAGCATCTGCCGGGAGGCCGAGAGCGCGGGGTCCGTGTTCGCGCCCGCGAAGCTCACCACGACGGGATCACCCGCGGCCAGCTTCATGCCGAAGAACTCGATGTCGCGGGTCGGGTAGTGCACGCCGTAGTTGGGGACCGGCGCGTTGTTCCACAGGACCTCGTCCACCGCGTCCTCGACCAGCAGCGCGCCGCCGTACTGCCCGCCGTAGAACCGCTCGTCGGAGAGGACGAGCATCAGTCCGGTGCCGATGAGGTTGCGGACGGGGTCGGCGCCGGCGGCCGTCATCGTGAACAGCTGGTTGGCGATCTCCTCGTCCGACAGCGCGGACGGGTGCTGGATCATCCACGAGGTGACGTCCTCGCCGGGCTGGGCCCGCTTGATCGCGACCAGCTCGGCCAGGCACTCGGCGGTCTGCATGGCCGCGGCCGCGGCGTCCTCGCCGGCCCACACCGCAGACCAGCCTTCCGCCAGCCGGTCACCGAGGTGGGCCGGGCAGCCGAAGATGTCGTTGACGACCAGGAGCGACACCAGCTTGGCGTACTCGTCGACCAGGTCGACCGTGCCCCGGGTGCTGAACTGCTCGATCAGGTAGGACGAGATCCGCTCCACCTGCCGGCTGAGCCGGTGCGTGTCCACCTTGGCCATGCTGTCGCTGATCGCCTGACGCAGCCGCAGGTGCTCGGCACCGTCGGCGAAGAAGGCGTTGGGCCGGTGGGCCATCATGGGAACGGCCGGGCTGTCCAGCGGTATGCGACCCTCGTTGAGGTCCCGCCACCGCCGGGAGTCCTTGGAGAACAACTCGGGCGACTGGAGCACCTGCAGGGCGGCTGAGTAGTCGACGACCAGGGTCGCCGGCACCCCGGGAGCGACCTCGACGGGCGCGGCCGGGCCGTACTGACGAAGGTAGTCGTAGAACCGCTGCGGATCGGCCGAGAACTCGGGTCCGTGCAGCGGCACTCGCTCCACGTACGCAGGCCCGCTGCCGTTCTGGGACTGGTGTGCGGGGCAACCGGGCGGCGGGGTCTGGGAGCCTGCGGGGAATTCCATTCTTACTCCTGTCGGGTGCGGCTCTGCAGATAGCGCACGAGAGCCACGAGAGCCTGGGCCGACGACTTCTCGTCGCGGGCATCGCAGGTGACAACCGGGGTTTCGGGGAGCAGGTCGAGCGCCTCGCGCAGCTCCGCGTCGGAGTGTGACGTCGAGCCGTCGAAGTGGTTGACGGCGATGGCGTACGAGATGCCGTACTTCTCGACCAGGTCCATGACGGCGAAAGAGTCCTTGAGACGCTCGGGATCCACCAGGATCAGCGCGCCGAGGGCACCCCGGGTCATGTCCTCCCAGACCTGAACGAAACGCTGCTGTCCCGGCGTTCCGAACAGGTAGAGCACGAGGCGGTCGCTCAGGGTCAGACGACCGAAGTCCATGGCCACGGTCGTCGTCGTCTTGCCCCGCACTCCCTTCAGGTCGTCGATCTCCGCGCCGGCCTGCGTCATCGTTTCCTCGGTGCGCAGCGGCGGAATCTCCGAGAGTGTGCCGATAAACGTCGTCTTGCCGACCGCGAAGTGGCCCACAACCAGGATCTTCGCCGCGATCTGGACCTTGTCGGCCAGATGCACGCCGTCAGCCGAACCGAGCCTGGAGTCCATCCAGCACCTCCTGAAGAACCTTGATATCAGCGAGTTGGGCTGGCGGAATCGGCGCCCTGGTAAGGATGAAGCCGCGTTCTGAGAGGTCCGCCAGGAGCACCTTGACGATGCCGATGGGCAGGCCCAGGTGCCCGGCGATCTCGGCGACCGAGAGATAGCCGCCGTCACACAGGTCGACCACGCCACGCATTTCGGGGTCGAGCTGTCCCCTCTGCTGCTCGGAGTCGGCCGATGCCGTCACCAACGTGACCAGGTCGAAACGGTTTCCGTCGGAAAAGCCGCGCCCGTTAATGATGACGTACGGTCGCACTAATTCGCCGGCCATCGCATCGATGTCGCCGCTGTCCGGTTCCTGGGGTGTGGTCATGCCTGAATACCGGAGTTCTCACGGGGCGGGGTGGTCAGCACCTTGCCGAGTTGACCGACGAGCTGCTGCATGCGGAAGGTGATGTCGGCCATGTCCACCGTCTGCGCGGCGGAGACCGCGAGGTACGCGCCCTCGCCGGCGGAGATGAGGAACACCCAGCCTCCGTCGAACTCCACCACGGTCTGTCGCCAGTGCATCCGCGCGTCGCCCCCGAAGCCGGCGACGGTGCGGCTGAGCGACTGCATGCCGCTCATGGCGGCGGCGATGGTGTCGGCCTCGTCCTTGTCGACGTCGTTGGAGCGGGCCATCAGCAGACCGTCAGCCGAGACGAGGATGGCGTGGCGCGCTCCCGGGACCTCGAGCGCGCTCTCAAGCATCCACGACAGTTCGGTGTTCACTGAACCTCAAATCCTTCCCTGCTCGGATCGGCCTTGCGACCTGACTGCGTGCCCCGCTGAAAAGCGCCCATGATCGACGCGGTCTCCTCGCTCGTCCGCCCGGCGGTCGACTCGGATTCGCTCCTCGACTGCGGCACGATCGCCATCTGCCCGCGCCGCCTGCGCTTGGGCAGACCGCCTGCGGTGGTCGACGGGGCGGGCCGCTCCTCGGCGGAGGTCGTCTGGGGCACGGCAGGGGTCTCGGGTTCGGGCATGTTGGTGAGCAGCTCCTGAGGCAGAAGGACCACCGCCCGCACGCCGCCGTACGGGGAAGCCGAATCGACTGAGACGGTGAATCCGTAGCGGGCGGCGAGCACACCGATGACCGCGAAACCGAACTGGGGCGGGTTGCCGAGCTCGGTGACGCCGATCGGGTGCTCACCCGAGAGCAGCCTTCCGGCCCGGCTCTTCTCCTCCTCGTTCATGCCGACGCCGGCGTCGTCGATGATCACGCACACGCCCTTGGGGACGGTGCGGATGTTGATGTCGATCGTCGTCTCGGGCGCCGAGTAGCTGGTGGCGTTGTCCAGCAGCTCGGCGAGCACCAGAGCCACGGGCTCGACGGCCCGGGGAGCCACCGCGAAACTGGTCTGCGAGCGGATCTCGACCCGGGTGTAGTGCCGGACGCGCCCCTTGGCGCTGCGCGCCACGTCGTAGAGCGAGGCGACCGAACGCTGACGACCGAGCCAGCCGTCGCAGAGCACGGCTACGGACTGTGCCCGTCGACCGAACTGCGAGTTCATGTGGTCGATGTCGAGCAGGTCCTGGAGGATCTGCTGGTCACCGTATTTCTCCTGCACCTTGGAAATCGCCAACTGCTGCTCGTTGGCGAGACCCTGCAGGGTACGCATAGCGGATTTCAGCGCCGTTTTGGTCGCGTCCTCCGCACGGATTCTGGCGTCTTCGACAGATTCCGAGAGGGTGCTTTCGAGTTCCGCGTGTCGGGCCGCCAGCTCCTCGTTCTCCTTGCGGAGCCTCGCCGCCGACTTGCGGCCTCGGTAAATCACGGCTGCAGCAAGGGGAGTGCCAGCAATCAGACCCCAGAGCGCCGGATCCTGCATGTATTGCGTCATGAGATTCTCTTTAAGCTAGACCGCCAGGTACGAAGACAAGAGGGTGCCCTGATGTCGAATCCGACGTCCCCCGAGGTGGATTCACCCCGCCAACCGGCCTGGCACCGCGACGAGGCCCTCTCAGCCCACAGGTCGGCTCCCTATGCCTGGGTGTCGGCATAACGCTCCTCGGGGTGACCCTCTTGTGGCTTGGCTGATTTCCGATGGCCGCTGTCTTACGCGCCCTCAGCTCGCTTGGCAAGCGCGGCGATCGTATCATCTGAGCGACTGTCGGGTTCGGTCACTGCGGCAAGCGGATGAGTCCTGACGGGGCCTCAACGTCGCTGGCGTTTCCTAATTGTTAACCCCATCTCATCTCCCCCACAGCGGAGTCACAACGCCGCGAGTTCTTCCCAAGTGGGCGGGTCGGCGCCGATCCTGGTGCAGGTGATGGCGGCGGCCGTCGCACAGCGCCGCAGCACGGCTGACAGCTCGTCAGGCGCGGCCGGCGGGGCGCCGTGTTCGGCGATCGAGTCGAGCAGCGCCGCCTGGAACGTGTCCCCGGCGCCGATCGTGTCCACCACCGTGACGGCCGGCGCCACCACGCCGACCTCGTGTGCGGCGGTGACCGCGAGCGCCCCGCGTTCACCCAGGGTGACCACGACGAGCCTCGGGCCGGCCGCCAACAGCGTGCGCGCGGCGTCGGCCGGCCCGCTGCCGGGGAAGAGGAACGCCAGGTCCTCGTCGCTGGCCTTGAGCACGTCCACCGCGCCGGCCAGCCGCAGGCCCGCCTCCCGGTAGGCTTCCCGGTCCGGCTGCACGGCCGGCCGCACGTTGAGGTCGGCCGCCACCGTGGTGCCGGCGGCGCGGTGCGCCCGGCACAGCTCCAGCACCCGGGAGGCGCCCGGCTCGATCACCACGGCCAGCGATCCGGTGTGCAGCACCGCCGTGTCCTCGGGAACCGGCAGCTCGCGCGGATCCCAGGAGGCGAGGAAGTCGTAGCTGGCCGCGCCGTCCGTGCCCAGGTAGGCCAGCGCCACCATGGTGCGGTCGGTCTCGGCCGGCACCCGGATCACCGCCACCCCCGTCTCGGCCAGGTGCTCCCGCACCAGCTCGCCCGGCGGATCGTCGCCCCAGGTGGTGAGCAGCGTGGCGGGACGCCCCAGCCGACGCAGGCCGACCGCCACGTTGGCCGGGCTGCCGCCCGGCGCCGCGTGCACGTCCCGGGCACCGGTCTTCCACAGAAGATCGACCAGAGCCTCCCCCACCACCGTCACCCGAGCTGTCACTTGGCCTCACCTCTTCGTTCGGGGGACAACGCGCCGACCGCCACATCCTGGTGTGCCGAACGCCGCAGGGCAAGATCCAGTTTCCCGATCCCCCAGCTCAGCCGGTCACCGACCGGGCCGGAAACCGACCGGATCCGGGCCCGGGACGGGGCCGGCCAGGGCC
The DNA here is from genome assembly GCF_054783955.1 of Streptomyces mayteni. Taxonomy (NCBI): domain Bacteria; kingdom Bacillati; phylum Actinomycetota; class Actinomycetes; order Kitasatosporales; family Streptomycetaceae; genus Streptomyces; species Streptomyces mayteni. The sequence goes on from NZ_BAAGPR010000067.1 coordinate 16,548, forward strand.
CGGCTCACGCCCGGGCGCGGCCGAGCAGGTGCGCGCTCACCCCGAGCGGCGCCCTGACCCGGTCGGCCCGTTCCCGCAGGTGGTGGAGCGGCCCGAGCACCAGCACGCCGTCGAACGCCCCGTCCTCGCACGGCAGTCCCCTGGCGTCGGCCGGGCGGCCAGCGGCCTGGGCGAGCCTCGCCTCCTCGCCGCCCCGCGCCGACCGGGACGGCAACGGGAATACGTCGTGGCGGGGCTGCCACGTCGCGCCCAGCGGTTCATACTTGCCAGGGCCCTGCCGCCGCGGACGAGGAGCGCGCCATGGACGTCGGAACCACCACGGCGCCGGACGGCCTTCCGGTCACCACCTACACCTGGCTGCCGCCGGACGGAAAACGACCGCGCGGCTGGGTGCAGTTGGTGCACGGCGCGGCCGAACACGCCCTGCGTTACGACCGGTTCGCGCGCCTCCTGACCGGGCACGGCTACGCCGTGGTCGGCTCGGACAACCGCGGCCACGGAGCGACGGCCGCGCACACCGGTGGGCTCGGGGTGGCGGGCGAGTCGGGTTGGCGGGCCGTGGTGGCCGACCTGCGGGCGGTCTCGGACGCCGCTCGGGCCCGGGTTCCGGGCGTCCCGCTGGTGCTCTTCGGGCACAGCATGGGCTCCCAACTGGCCCGCGACTACGCCCAGGAGCACGGCGACACGCTCGCCGGCCTCGTCCTCTGCGGGACCTTCCGCTCACTGCCGGGCTGCGAGCCGCAGAGCGCGGCGGACCGGCTGCGGGCCGAGATCTACCGGGGTGGCCGGGCCGCGCCGTCGTCCTTCGTCCCCGATCTCTTCGCGTCCTTCAACGATCCCTACCCGCGCCGCACCGGCTTCGAGTGGCTCTCCCGCGACCCGACCGAGGTCGACGCCTACGTCGCGGACGAGCGCTGCGGCTTCGCGTTCAGCGCCGGCCTGGCGCTGGACTGGGTGCTCGGGGTCCGCAAGATCAACGATCCCGGCCACCAGGCACGGATCCCCCGTGAGCTGCCCGTGCGTGTCGTGGTCGGCGAACTCGACCCGTGCCACTCGGGGTTGACGCTGGTCTACGGGCTGCTCGAGGACTTCAGGTACGCGGGCACCCGGGAGTTGAGCTGGCACGCCTACCCGGGGGCGCGGCACGAGATCCTCAACGAGACCAACCGCGACGAGGTCGGCGCCGACCTGGTGGCGTGGCTCGACGGGCGGCTCGGCACCGGGTGACATTCAGGCGGTGAGCGGCGGCGCCTCGCTGCCGCCGGTCGCTCAGAGGTTGGTCTTCAGCCCGTCGAGGAAGCGGAGCCCGTCGAGGAAGTCGCCGGTCTTGCCGTGGGGTTCGGCGGTCGCGCACAGGTTGTCCATGACGGCGAGGTAGTCCTCGACGTCCTCGCGCTTGTCGAGGTACAGCGCGCTGTTGAGCTGCTCCAGGTAGACGATGTCCGGGAGGTCGGGCTCCTGGAACCGCAGCACGGTGATCGGGCCGCCGGCCGCCGAGAGGCCGCCGATCCTGAACGGCGCGATCTGCAGCGTGACATTGGGCAGCTCGGCCATCTCACGCAGTTGCCGGATCTGGGCGCGCATCGCCTCGGCGCCGCCGAGCGGCCGACGCAGCGCGGCCTCGTCGATCACGGCCCACAGCCGCGGGGCGTGCGGCTTGTGGAGCAGCTTCTGCCGCTCCATCCGCAGCTCGACGCGGCGTTCGATCATCCGCTCGGAGGCACGCGGGTTGCCGAGGCGGATGCAGGCGCGGGCGTAGTCGGCGGTCTGCAGCAGGCCGGGGATGAACTGCACCTCGTAGGTGCGGATGACGGACGCCGCCTCCTCGAGACCGATCAGGGTCTCGAACCAGCTGGGCACCACGTCGTTGTACTTCTGCCACCAGCCGGGGTTGCTGGCCTGCCTGGCCAGCGCGAGGAACTGCCCGCGCCGCTCCTCGTCCAACACGCCGTACAGGGTGAGCAGGTCGGCGATGTCCCGCTCCTTGGCGCCGACCCGGCCGAGCTCCAGCCGGCTGATCTTGGCGTGCGAACCACGGATCGCGTCGCCGGCGGCCTCGCGGGTGATCCCGCAACCCTCACGAAGTCGACGCAGGTGGGTGCCGAGCACGATGCGCAGCACGGTGGGCCCGCCGCGCGGGTGAGCGAGTATGTCCCTCACCGACGAGGCAGTGCTTGGCTGAGCTGACGACATGTCTGTGTCCCCTGAGTGTTGAATCCGCGCCCAAGTGTTGCACTGTTCGATCGCTGCGTACAGTCGCCGCCGCGCAACTCGGGGCGATCCACGGGGTATCGGCCGGGCCGAGCCCCAGGTCAGTCGACGCGCACGAGGTCGTCGAAGTCTCCGTCCTTCGCGCCCTGGAGGAAGGCGGTCATCTCGGCGTGCGTATAGATGAGCGCGGGGCCCTGCGGGTCGCGGGAGTTGCGCACCGCGACGTCGCCGCCGGGCAGGCCGGCCATCTCGACGCAGTTGCCGTTGGGGTTGCTTCGTCCGCTCTTCCGCCAGGCCGCGCCGCTCAGCAGGCCAGCCGAGACTCCGTTGACGAACTGCGACATGAGGACTCCTACGTTCTGCTTGCGGCACTCGCGTGCGTGCCGTCCGGTGGTTCACGTGGACAGCTTCTGACCGAATACTGCCTCAAGTCCGAGCGTTCTTGCATCTGTTCTTGCATCTGTTCTTGCATCAGTTCTTTCGGATGTACTTGCAGGGATACGCTCGGTTCAGTGAGGATGGACCCTGCGGAGCCACTGCCCAGGGTGAAGTCGGATCGTCCGGAGGTCGTCATGACAGCTCTCCCGTTCGCCGCCATGGCGCCTTACCGCGCGCCGGCGACCCGGACAGGAGCGGCCGACACGGCCGGATTCGCCACCTTCCCGCTGGCGAACTCGTCGGACTCGCCCAAGTCCGCGCGGGACAGCACACGTTCGGCGCTCAACGGCTGGGGCCTCGGCGAACTCCTCGACGACGCCCTGGTGATCGTCTCCGAGCTGGTCACCAACGCCGTGCGCTACGGCCGCCCGGTCGCGGCCGACCACCGGCCGCTGGCGCCCGCCACCCCGGAGCAACCGTTTCTCCTCAGCCTGGTGCACTGCGACGGCGCCGTGCTCTGCGCCGTGTTCGATCCGGGCCGCGAGGTGCCGCGGGTCAAGCAACCCGACTACTTCCAGGAGTCCGGGCGCGGGCTGCACGTGCTGGAGTCACTGGCGCGGAGCTGGGGCTGGACCACCCCGGACCGCCATGGCAAGGCCGTCTGGGCCCTGCTCACCTGTCCCGAGCGGTACGCCGACGCCGAGGACGACCCCGAGTGGGAGCCGCTGACCCGGCTCCTCCTGCTGCTGGAACTGCTGAGTGGCCCCTCCTGGCTCCGCGCCCTCGGCTCCTCCCCCACCACCCTCCCCGGCACCGGCCGCCGCTGACCGCACCCGCCGCGACCACGGGCCCCGGCACCCTCCGCACCGGCTCGATCACCCTGTGAATCCGGGAGAGAGCACCCACCGAACCTTGATATGGTTAACCCGTCGCGCCGGCCGCTCAGGCCCAGCGCACACACCCCGTCCGGGTGGCGGAATGGCAGACGCGCTAGCTTGAGGTGCTAGTGCCCGTTTAAGGGCGTGGGGGTTCAAGTCCCCCCTCGGACACACTCTCCCCCTGCGGGGCCCGCTTCGCGGGCATGCAGGATCGGCGCCCGCCTCCGGCTACCAGCCGGACGTGGGCACTCCTTTTATCCGACGTGTCCTGGCTCTTCTCCTCTCGTCGTGCGGTGCGGGACGGCTCGGGGTCAGCCGACGGCGATCCGTTCTCCTCGTAGCGTGTCGGTCGTCAAGGTCCTGTCCGCCGGGTCGAATGTCAGTGACACCACCCGATCCTTCAGGCTGCGGACGGCGTCCTCAGGCAGAAGAGGGTCTCCCCCAGCCGTTACCGGGGAGAGGCCGTCCTGGTCAGCGGAGAGCATGATCATCAGAGCGGGTAGATGCGGCAGGATGTGATCCTCACGCACATAGGCATTCGGTGGGCGGCTCGAGTCCGGCGTGGTCGCGCTTGAGTGCCCATGCCGGCAGCGATAGGCCGGACGGCCATGCGCCCAGGTCGATTCCATCCGCCGCTGACACACTCCACAGCGCAGCAGCCCAGCCAGCGCATAGGTACGGCCTGGGGCGTTCTCGCGTGGGGCCCGGATGCTTTGGACCGTGACGAAGTCCGCCTCGCTGATCAGCGCGGGATGGGCCGTCTTGCTGGAGATGACCCAGTCCTCGGGCGCGTTCCAGCGCATGACATCACGGTGCCCCAGGGTCGTGTTGTCCGGGTCGAGCAGTTCGTGGTCGGTGCGCTGCCGATTCCATACTTGGCGGCCGGTGTAGCGGGGGTTGGCCAGGATCGCCCGCACCGCTGTCAGTCTCCACCTGTGCGCTTGCCTGTGCGGATTGCGTTCCGGGTCGGCCGCGGACGGGCAGGGGATGCTGGCATCATTCAAGGCACGCGTGATCCGAGCAACACTGTGTCGCGCCAACCGCTGCGCGAAGATCCACCGCACGATTGGCCCGCACTCCGGATCAACGTCCAGGCGCCGGATCCGCACACCACGCCGCGCGAGTGAACGATTCGGATGTGGACCAGCATCGACCAGCCGGTAGCCATACGGCGGTCTACCGCCGAGGTAGCGACCCTGATCACGGGCCTGGACCGTCATCGCAGAGCGGACTCTGATCCTGGTCCGGGCGATCTCCCGCTTCGAGAGGATCCCCAGCAGGATCATCAACTCCTCATGCCCGGCGACCTTCGGATCGACCACCCCGCCCAGCTCCGGCACCCACAACTGCACGCCGAAATGCTCGAACAACGGGGCCATCGCCGCGAACTGGTTGCCGAAGAAGGCTCGCTCGCTGGACCCGATCACCACCGCGTCGAACTCCCGGTCCGGATCCGACAGCGCCCCCACCAAGGCAGCGGCCTCAGGCCTACGCGCCCATGGCAGTACTCGGCTGTGTCCGACATCGAAGAACTCCGCCACGATCCGGCCATGCCCGGAAGTGATCGCCTCAGCCCGCAACAGCTGCCAGGCACGGGAAGTCTCCGGATCCTGATGATCCTCCGTCGACACCCGCCCATAGAACGCAAACCGTAACCCGCCCGGCCATGTCGCCTTCGCGTGCACCTCGTCCGCGTGGCTTCGGCGAACCCATCCCGATAACGGACTCTCCTCAGCCGAGTCATCGTGTCCGTCTGTTGTCCGCGACATCCGTGCTGGCATCGCTCACACCCCCGGCAGACTGGCCCATCTACCTCAGACCCGATCCTGTCAGCCAGATCGCCGAAGCTCCGGACAACGAGGATCTTTCACCCGTACGGGTGAGCATCCGGCAGAGGAAGACCCTCGAGAACATGTGGCATACGACCAGCCAGCCTGATCCCCAGGAGGCAGCCTTGGTCCTCGAACGGCGCTCAAGCAGGCTTCTCTGGGCGCCTCATCGGGCACCGGTGCGAAGAAGGTCCCGTCCTACGTCGGCCCCGAGTACCTGACCGAAAATATCTCATCCCAGAGTTCACGTTCCCGGCAGGTTCTGGCTCTTACTTCATGACGGGTCTGTCATCGGCCCGCGACCAGATCAGGAGGGGACTCTATGGATACGGGCACGGTCGCCGTCACCATTGCCTCGATCATCACCGTCAAAGGTTTCGCTCTGCTCGGCCTGTGGCTGCGCCTGAACTGGCGTGTACGGCAGGAAGAGGCCCGACATCGGTACCTCACCGACATCGCCGGAGCTGTCACCGTCGGCGATCACCTGGAGTTGGACGAGCAACAGGGTGATGGGCTTCGTCTTCGAATAGTGGTCACCCGCACCTCAGCAGGGAATGCGAGTAGGGCAGCGTGAGTGATCCTGATCCCGTGGATGGCTTAGACCATCCAGCTGCTGCTGCGGCAGCCGCCCGCCCGGGTGCGCTCAGCGAGCGTGATCACGCGCGCTACCTGGTGGATGAGAAGTTCTCGGCGTTCTACCGAAGCACCATTCGCAAGCTGGTCGGCTTCTTGATCAACCACGGCGCCACGCTGCCCGTTGCCACGGACATTGCTCAGGACACGATGGTCAAGGCGTACCAGCGCTGGAGTGAGATCACGCAGCCCCAAGCGTGGGTCCATACGGTGGCCTCGCGTGCACTGGTACGCAAAATCGCCGACATCCGTGAGGATCCGGTAGAGCAGATGCCGGAACCGACCTCACTCCTGCCTCGTCCAGACGCCGTCGTGGAATGGGAAGTCCGGCACGACACCCTACGGATGCTGGTGACCCTGCCGCCCCGGCAGCGGCAGATCCTGGCCTGGACGCTCAGCGGCTACACGCCGACCGAGATAGCAGGCCAGCTGAGCCTGACCCCTGAGGCAGTACGTGCCAGCCTCAAGAAGGCGCGTCGTACCGCCGCTGCGTACATCAAGGCAACGGAGGAGGAGCAGTGACCAGTCCCCAAGCGTCTGACCACCATGACGACGACGTGGACCGCTGGCTCAGCCAGCACCAACGCGCCCTCACCAGCCTTCTCGGCAGCATGCTCGATAGCAACGCCGGCCTGCGTGAAGTCCTCCTTCAGTCACGCCATGACTCCCTCGTCAACAGCCTCGGCCCCGTCCTCGACACCGAAGCCGGCCTAGCCGCCATCCTGCCCAGTCCACCACTCACGTCTGACCAGTCCGCAACAGGCGAGAGGAACAGCGCCCAAACGACCGCCGAGCTCCTCCAATCAGTCCACGCACACACACGCATGACATTGCGAGCGGACCCTCATGTCGGCGAGGCATACTTCACTCTCAACCTCGCCCGGGCACTCAACCGCGACCTCACGCGTGACCGCGCCCTGGAACTCGCCCGGGCACTTGATCTCTCCCGTGCCAACGCACTCACCACCGCACTCGAGTACATCCGCCCTCAGGAACTCACCGCGGCGCTCGAGCATGCCCGCATGCTCAGTCTCAGTCTCAGTAGCGACCTCGACCGCGACCTCGTCCACATCACGGTCACCGCCAGCGGGCTCATCAGGAACAGCAGCAAGGCCAGTGCCCTCGCCGACGCTCTCGACCACGCCCACACCAAGGCCAGCACCAGCGCTCTTGGCATCAACGGCCTCACCAGTGCCTGCCACGACGCCATCGAGCTCGCCAACACCCTAGAGCGCGCCGGCTCCCTCGCCCGCGCCTTGGCCCATGCTCTCGATATCGCCCGCATGAGCGACCTCATCCGGCATGCCCGCCACTCCCATGCCCACACACTCGCAAGCAATATCGTCACCATTTCCGTCACGGAGACTCGGCGCGCCATCGGCACGCTACTCGGCCAAGCACCCCCCATCACCGAAAGCTCTGCAGAAGCTTTCCTGAATGACTTCACCACATCAGATCTACGCAACGCCAACCTGGCTGAGTCCGACCTAAGTGGCATCCGCTGGTCGGAAATTGGGACTCTGTGGCCACCAATGGTGAACCTCGCAGATCTTAAATCCCGATCGGAGGAAATCCCCACCAGAAGCGGAGTCTACGTCGTCCGACCGGGCGCAACGACGGCACGCGACCTCGCCCAACTCACATAGAAGCGGCAACACACGAGTGCACGAAAGGCCGTTGAGAGGGACTGTAAAACGAGTGGTGTACCCCGATCACGGAAGATGCATCTGTGACCAGCGAGAACATGTCCAAAACCCGCGGTCCCCACGGACCGACGCCACGATGGCTGACACCCTGCAACAACTGAGCGCTGCGGGCTGGCTGTTCGTCGACAACAACTGCTGGTGCCGCACGCCCCCGGCCACATCTACCATCGACGGGTGGCCCGCTAGAAGGAAGCGCGGCACGATCGACACCGGAGCCACGCCTCGGACCCCCGCCCCCGGCCGCTCACAAGGCTGCCGCTCCCCGGCGCCTCCCGCCGACCCCGTGGTTCAGGAACCGGCGAAGGCAGCACCCCGCGTGCTCACCTCGACGCCGCCCCTCCCTCTCCCGGCGCGCGGCGAGATGGTATGAGAACGTCCCCCAACCCCGCCTTCCCACCGACGAGCTACCCGGAGGACTGTGGCTCATCCCCGGCGCGCAAGTGGTCCTCGGTCCTCGTCGCGTTCCGAGATAGCCGCACCCGAACTGGCGCTCAGGTGTCGTAGGGGGCATGCCCGAAGTGGTCGATCTTCCACTGGTCGTTGTGGCAGTCCCGCGATAGGCCCGGGTGCAGGGCAGCGAGGCGGCGGGAGATCGTTGAGGCAGTCGGCCCAGGGGCAGTTGGCGAGGTGGGGGCACCAGTCGATGGCGTTGTTGCAGTTGCGGCACAGCAGTCCGCGAACCCGGCCCGAGAAGTGGTGGTGCTCGACCTCGGTTCCGAGGGAGGTTCCGCAGCCGGCGCACAGCGGGCCGAAGGCCACGGCCAGCTGTGCGCGGATCCGCCCGAGCTTCGACTTCGCGCGGAGGTATCTGGGCCAGCGGCCCAGGTGGACGTTGACCGGGCAACGTTGCTGAAGGGGAACCGAGGCCGGGACGACTTCGTCGTCGTCGAGTCGGACTGTCCAGCGGACCTCAAGCCCTTGGTGGCCGTCGAGACCGCGGCCGCGGGGGCCGGTCAGCCGGTATCGGGTCCCGTCGGTCTACCAGGAGGATGTCCGAGTGGCCGTCAGCGAGGCGGCATTCGGTGAACGGGGCGGCTTCGCCGCACACGAGGGTCTGTCCGAGCCGGACGTGGTAGCGGCCAGTCCCCGCGGACGGCGGAGGCCGGGCTCCAGTTGCCGCTGCTGAGGATGGGAGGGGCGCGGCAGGCCGGTTGGCGGCTGTCGACTCGGACGTGTTCGTCGAGGTCCTCGTAGGTGCACAGGTAGGCCCAACACCACAGCATCACCACTGGTCCACTTTCAGCCGTCGCCGACAGAGGGAGTCGGCCGGCACCGGCCCTGACACCTTGCTGCGGCTGCTCGTGTTCATCGGCTTCCTCGGGGGATCTGCGGGCCGCCGCGCGCGGCGACAGCTCGGCCCGGTAGGTGGGGATCACGTCTGCTTGGGGGTGGGGCATCAACGAAGCCATCCGCGGACTCGTTCAACGACGGAACCGTGAGGGCTGGACGCCATAGGCACGCCACGAACTCGCCGAACTCTACGAGCAGCGGCACGAGGCGCTCGTAAGCGAACGGTGTTAGGCCGCGGCGGCTCCGGACTTCTCTCCAGTCGCGACGCCGTCCTTCACGGTGAAGAAGGCGCCTGGCTACATGCCGTCCAGGCCGAGCATCCGGTTCACCGCCGCCTTGACGGAAATGCTGCGGTCCGGCGGGCTCGGCGGCTCGGCGTCCTGCTGTGCCTCGAGCACCTCGATGTGCTGGCTGGGGTGGGTGTTGGCGGCGATGCGGTCGCGTTCTCGTTCGGTGGCGGCGAAGAGGATGAGCCCGGCGAGCCGGTCGCGGGTGGCAGGGATCCGGCCGGCGACGGGGCAGATGATCGCGCACTGGGCTTCGCCCAGGTAGACGGGCACGCCCATGGCGAAGTCGGAGATGCCGTCCTGGGCGACCCGCGGGTATCGGCCGGTCTGCTTGTAGACGTACTCGACGGCCAGCCTGGTGAGCGCCCTCTGTCGCGAGAGGAGAGTCTCGATGGCGGCCTGGTGGTCACGGGCGTCAGTCCGTTGCCGGCGGCGGGCGACGAGCCGGTCGACGGCATGTTCGCGTCGGGCCTGGGCTTGGACCTGTTCCTCCTCAAACTCATAATACTGGCGGGTGATCCACCGCCACTGGTCTACGCCTTCCTCGGTGCGGAGTTGATGGGGGCGGGTCGCATCGGCGCAGATGGCGCGGACGAAGCGGTCGAGGCGAAAGGGGGCGACGGTCTGCCAGGTGCCGTGGCCGCCGCAGGGCAGCGGCCCGTCGACACCGCCGGCACAGCACTCGCACTGGCACTCGCCGCACGTTGCGCGGTCCTCGCACCACTCGGGGATAAAGCGGGCCGGGCCGGCGGTCACCTGGACCGGGCCGTCGTCCTCGGGCCGGGCTATCTGGGCGGCGGGCGCGTTGCCGCGCCAGGGATCGTCTTGCGGTCGGTGAACCAGCACACCTCGATCCCGTCCGCACGGTAGCGGGCGGTGCGCGCCGTGATGTCCGCGATGGAGATCGACGCAATCTGCGCTTCGAGGGCGAGGCGGCGGGCGCCGTCCGGGGAGGTGGCCAGCACGTCGGCGCGCCAGGCTCCGTCTGCGGCGGGGACCTCGTACTCGGCGGTCCAGCCGGCGGCGCGGGCGTGGTGGGCGAGCTTGAGCAGGTGGTGTTGGAGGCCTTCGCCGGCGGTCTTGGTCGCGCAGTGGGGTGCCTTGTTGGCGTGCCGTAGGAACCACAGGTCGTGGGCGGCGTGGGTCTTGTGGACGAGGTGGAGCTGCCACTCGCCGGCTCCTTGCTCGTCCCGGTCGTGGAGGTGACCTGCAGATGTCGAGCCGAGGGGAGATATTGTCAATGTGACAGCAATCCGATACGGTTGACACCATGCGTGATGATTCCTGGTTGCCGCCGTCCGTTCTGCTCACAGTTGACCTGGTGATCCTGACGTTGCGTGAGGGACAGTTGTGTGTCCTGCTGGTGAAACGAGGCAAAGAGCCCTTTGCGGGCATGCAGGCACTGCCTGGCGGTTTCCTCGACTACATCGGTGAGGCGATCTCGGACGCTGCTCGCCGCGAGCTGGGCGAGGAGACGGCCGTGGATGCCGGACAGTTTCATCTTGAGCAGTTGGCGACCTACGGGGATCCGGGGCGTGATCCACGTGGGCGAGTCGTCTCCGTGGCGCATCTGGCGATCGCCCCGCGCCTTCCTGATCCGGTCGCGGGAACAGATGCCGCGGATGCCTCATGGGTCCCCGCGGAGGCGGTCCTCTCCGGACAGGTAAAGCTCGCTTTCGATCACGATCAGATAGTGACCGACGGAATTGAACGCGCGCGTACGAAGCTTGAATTCTCGGCGCTGGCCACGGCGTTCTGTGAAGCCCCCTTCACGATCGCCGAGTTGCAGCAGGTGTACGAGGCAGTGTGGGGCGTCACGCTCGACACCCGGAATTTCTACCGGAAGGTCCAGGCCGTGGAAGGGTTCATAGTCCCGGCCCGAACGGAACGCAGGACCACGGTAGGGCGGCCCGCGCGACTGTTCCGCGCGGGACCGACAACGGCGCTCTCCCCCCCACTGGCCCGGCCCATTCTGCCACCGACAGAACAGCAGACGGAAGAACCATCAGAGGAACAGAGGAAGGAATAAGATTACATGCCAAACGACCTGGTTGTGATTCTCACCGCCCTCAATCTCGAATACGAGGCCGTGCGCCGGAAACTTGCCGATCCGCAGGTGACCGTACATAAGAGCGGCACTCGGTTTGAGGTCGGGACCGTGCCAGGCACCTCCTGCCGTGTGGCACTTAATCTGACGAGCAAGGGGAACCATTCGACCGCGGTGCTGACAGAGCGCGCGATCGACCACTTCTCCCCGGCAGCCGTGCTGTTCGTCGGTGTCGCCGGGCGCAGGCGGAGCTCGATCGCGCTGGGCGACGTGGTGATGGCCACCCATGTGTACGCCTACCACGGCGCGACCAGTGAGGACGACGGTCTCAAGGCGCGGCCCCGGGTGTGGGAGGCGCCGCACCCCATCATCCAGCTCGGCCAGCATCTGGCCCGTATAACGGCTGGGGCCGGCCACGCACCGGAGAACGGGGAAGTGCCGAGGGTGCACTTCGGCCCGATAGCCGCCGGTGAGGTCCTGCAGAACTCGCGGGACTCCGCCGAGACCGTATGGCTCCGGCAGCACTACAACGACGCGTTCGCGATTGACATGGAAGCCGCTGGTGTGGCACAGGCCGGCCACCTCAGCGGTCTGCCGGTCGGCATCATCCGCGGTATCAGCGACCGAGCAGACGGCACGAAGAACGGAGAGGAGGACCGCGAGCGGCAACCGCGCGCCGCAGCGAACGCGGCGGCTTTCGCGATACGGCTGGCTGCGGAACTGATCAAGGAAGCAGAACTGGCAGAGAATGCAGAGGAAGAGGAGCAGATCGCCATGGCTCAGAAGGACAGAACTGGCAGGGGCAGCGGAGGCGTCGTCAACACCGCCTTTTCCAGTGCGGTGGGAATCATGGCTGACAAGGCCACCGGCAACACCGTTTACGTCAGCGGGGCGGCTCCAAAGGTGTCCAACCCGAGGGAACTGGTCATGGAGCTGGACCGCTTCCGTGAGCACCTGACACGACATCACGCCCACGGCACCCTCGACGCAGACATTCACCACGAGGCGCAGGTCGAGCTGAGCATCGCGAGGCGCGCAGCGGAGAAGTGCACCGCGAACGACCCGGCGCCTCCGAGGCAGGCAGTTCTGGCGCTCAGGAAGTTACGCGGCCTGCTCATCGACCACCCGGAACTGGCCGCCGGTCTTGCGGTCCTTATCGCGGCGGCGGGTGACCCGGCATGACCGGGGGTTTCCCCTCCACGCACAACGAGGCGCACAACTCCTACGTCGGCATCCAAGCCTCGGACGTACACAACTCCACCATCAACATCGTCCCGCCGGACGCCTCGCCCCAGAAGAAGTACGAGGTCGGGGTCCGCTGTCTGGAAGAAGGCTTACCCGGCCGGGCGCGGGAACTGATCTGGGACGCGATCACCCACAACCACGACGGCCCGCAGATCCGTTTCCACTGGGCGCTTGCGATGCTCAGCAAACGCGCCCACCACGACCTCAGCGCCGAGGAACGCCGTCAGCTGGACCGGACGTGGGACGTCATGCAGGGCTACGCCGACGACAAGGACTGGAAACCCGGTCTGCAGGTCGTCTTCGATCTGCTGGCACTGCCCGGCAAAGCTGACAGTGAGACCGCCGCTGTGCTGAAGCGGCTGAGGGATCTGGCACCGCTCCAGCGTGACCTGATCGTCCGCCACCTCGATTTCGTGCTCACGAGCCGGACAAAGGCCGCCCTGTGGGCCGAGATCTGCGAGCTCGCCAAGGCCGGGCAGTTCAGCGGCGACCGTTCCCGGCGGGTCCGGTTCTACTTCGAGCCCGATCCCATCGGGGCACGGACCCGGCGTCCCGAGGAGGACACCGCCTTCCGTTACCGTCCTCGCCTGGCGACCTGGACGGGTCTGTTCGTCGTCGCCGCGGGTTTCCTCGGGATCTCGGCAGTGATCGCGGAGCCGCTGACCGCAATCGGCGAGATACTGATCGCGCTCGGCACCGGATTCCTCGCCGCCCGGTTCGGTCAGCGATGGTGGCACAACAAGCACCGGCTGCAGGCCAAGGAGCAGGAGCTGGGCCAGGCGCCGGACCAGGATCCGGCCCGCTCTCCGGCCGCCCCTTCCTCCGCATCCGCGGGCGGCGAGACCCTCGCGGCGGACGGGTTCACTAGCCGCGTCCGCGAGTCCTTCGAGCGCTACTTCAGCAAGTACGTGCCGCACGGGTTCGACCGGCCCGAGTGGCTCGCCCGCACCGCCGGCATCCGCGCCGTTCTGGCCGCCGAGGTCGCGTTCCTCTACCGGGAGAGCAGAATCAGCGTCGATCGGGTCAACTGGCTGATCCGCTACCTGGCCCGGGACGCCAGGGACCGCCACAACAACGGCACGCTGTTCGCCCACCGGCAGCAGTACCGGACTCCGGTGACGACGAAACTTGCCTGCGTGCTCGCCCTCGCTCTCCTGGGCGTCACGTCCCTGGCCGTCATCGTCACCGCCGCGACGGGTTCAACGAGTGCGTTCCACGCCCTGCTGACCTTCGGCGTATTCTTCGGTGCCGTCGGGAGCGGGCGCCGGGCAGCGTCGGTGTGGCTGGACATGCGCAGCGAGGAACAGCGGTTCGCCGAGGAGACGCAGAAGTATCACCGGCGGATGTACGCGCGTGAAATGGAATTCCAGCGCTGGAAGGAGCGTCTGGAAGCCACCCGGCCCTCCGACGCCGAGATGGAGGCGTGGCTCAGCCAGGACAAGGTTCTGTTCACCGCCGATGTGCTCCGTCACTACCAGCTCACCTGGCACGACATCATCGCCCACACGATCCTGACGACACCGGCAGGCTCCTACAGACGAGCACGGCGGCGAGGCGGCCCCTGGCGCTACTCCCGTTACACCTTCCGGCTGTTCCTGGCCACACGGGACGGTATCCGCGAGATCAGCACCGAAGCCGACTTCGCCCACGCCACTCGTCCGGGCGAACAACGCACCAACTACCGCTTCGACGCGCTCTCCTCCGTGCAGGTCACCGAGAACGACCACGTTGGCTATGAGATGGCGCTGCTTCTGTCCAACGGCCCGGTCAGAACCATCCGGATCAAGGACGCCGACAGCCACCAGCTCGAGCCGTACGAGAACGCCCGGGAACTCTCGGAGATCAACCTCGACGCGGCCGGCTTCGCCCATACGTTCCGTCTCATGGAGGGCATCGCGGCCGACGGGAAGGCATGGATCGAACGGAACAACGCCGACAGTCCGCCACCCGCGGGCAGCACCGACTGAGTCCTCCCGGACAGATCGGGAAGGCCGACCGGCCAGGGAGCTGCCGAGCAGCACGGCAGCTCCCTGAAGGTCCAGGCACCACGAGGGCCGAGTACGGGTACCACCAAGTCCCCCTGTCAAAGGGTCGCGAAATGAGGGTGACAGCCAGTCATGACCGACAGAGAACGGAGCACCAGCGCCGCACTCCTTGCCGAGTACGCACAGATTAAGGACGAGCAGCGTGCACGTATCGGCTTTCGGGACAACCTGCTGTACGTGACGCTTGCGGCCATGACCGCCGTCGCGGCCTTCGCTGCGCAGACAAACTACCCGGAGCTGATCCTGGCCCTTCCGGTGGTGTGTCTTGTGCTCGGATGGACGCACTTGGTCAACGACGAAAAGATCTCAGCCATCGGGCGCTACGTCCGCACCGAGCTCGCGTCCCGGCTCGCAGAGGCCACGAAGGTGGAGGAACCGCTGTTTCGCTGGGAGACCTATCATCGCAGCGACGACAGACGGGTCTCACGCAAGACCACACAGACAGTTGTCGACCTGGTGGCCTTCCTCGCCACTCCCTTTGCCGCACTCATCACCTTCTGGTGCCACAGCACGGACAGTGCCCTTCTAGTTGCGGTCTCAATCCTCGAAGCCGCCGGGCTCGTCATCCTGGGTGTGCTGTTCCTGCAATACGCCGAGAGGTGAGATGCTGCCCGACGCTACGGACTAGAAATTCATTCCGAGGGCGATGGCGCATGGTGGGCACACTGATCCCACCGCCCGTGAGGAGGCTAACGAGTTCGTACATGGTTGGCGGTGAGGCGTCGAACTCGTGATCGTTGATCATGGTCGTGTGGTGGGGAACGCGATTCGTACTGCGATCATCGGTGACCGAAGGATCACAGGTCTGTCGGCCGAGGTGATCGCTGAACTCGTCACCGAGGTAGGCCCGTTATGGCATGAACGCCACCAGGCCAGGGTGGCGTCCAAGCCGCGGAAGCGAGGCATGGGTGCCGGCGCGAAGCACCGACTGGCGTTCGTCGACCGGCTCCTGGCCGCCCTCGTGCATCTCCGTCACGGGGCCACGCATGGCGTACTGGCGTGCTGGTTCGGCGTGGACCGCTCCACGATCACCCGCGCCATCGGCGAGGTGCGGCCACCGCTCGCCGAGCGTGGGTGCACCATCGGCCCCGGTGTCCGACTGCGGACCCTGGCAGAAGTCATTGACCATCTCGGCGCCAGCGGGAAGACCGGGATCATCGATGGCACCGAGATCCGTGTCGGCAGCGATAGACCGGACAGCCATGCGTCCAGCACGACTCCATCCGCCGCTCGCAGATCCCGCAGCGCAGCATGCCGGCCAGCAAGTAGACGCGACCCGGCGCGTTCTCACGTGGGGCCCGGATGTTCTGGACGGCGACGAAATCGGCTTCGTCCACGAGCGCGGGATGGGCCTGGTGGTGGGAGATGACCCAGTCCTCGGGTGCGTTCCAGCGCATGACATCGCGGTGTCCCAGGCTGGTGTTGTCCGGGTCGAGGAGCTCGTGGTCGGTGCGCTGCCGGTTCCACACCTGGCGGCCGGTGTAGCGGGGGTTGGCCAGGATCGCCCGCACCGCAGTCAAACCCCAATTGCAGTTCGAGCGGTGCCCATTGCGCTCCGGATCGGCCGCCGACGGGCAGGGGATCCCGGCATCGTTCAAGGCACGAGTGATGCGCGCGACGCTGTGCCGCTCAAGCCGCTGGGCGAAGATCCACCGCACGATCGGCCCACACTCCGCGTCCACATCCAGCCGCCGGATCCGCACCCCGCGCCGGGCCAGGCCACGGTTGGGATGCGGACCGGCATCCACCAGACGGTACCCGTAGGGCGGACGACCACCCTGGTAGCGGCCCTGATCCCGAGTCTGCACCGTCATCGCTGAACGCACCCGGATACGCGTACGGGCGATCTCCCGCTTGGACAAGATCCCCAGCAGGATCATCAACTCCTCATGCCCAGCGATCTTCGGATCCACCATGCCACCCAGCTCCGGCACCCACAGCTGCACCCCGAAGTGCTCGAACAACGGCGCCATCGCAGCGAACTGGTTCCCGAAGAACGCCCGCTCACTCGACCCGATCACCACCGCATCAAACTGCCGGTCAGGATCCGACGACGCCCCCCACCAAAGCTCCGGCCTCCGGCCGCCTGGCCCACGGCGCCACCCGGCTATGGCCCACATCGAAGAACTCCGTCACGATCCGCCCATGCCCCGACGTGATCCCCTCAGCCCGAAGCAACTGCCAGGCCCGCGAAGTCGCCGGATCCTGATGATCCTCCGTCGACACCCGACCGTAGAACGCAAACCGAAGACCACCAGTCGCAACCTGCCCACTACCGAATCTACGCAACGGCGACATATCCATCCGGACAGCGGCCCCTCCCCCATCCCTGAACCAGACCGGTCGCCACTCGGCTCCCCAACCGCCACGACACCACCACCCGTCCACGAACGCTCTCCGCTCTGAACCTGGTGGTCGGCATGCGCCGCCATGCCACTGCATGAGCAGAATCACCCATACCGCCGAAAGATCATCTGACAGTGAGGCCGTCGCGCCGGGCGAGCCGGGCAGTGACTTGTTCGAACTCTGCGGCGTTCATCTTGTCGAAGTCGTCGAGGCTGATGCTGGCCGGGGAGGCCACGAACCTGCGGAACTCCTCTTCCCGCAGAGCTATGCAGTGCGCCTGATCCCGGTGCTCATCGAGCGCGTTGGCGAGCCGGATCTCGGCGTTGTCCAGGCGGAGCATGAGGTCGCCGATTTGATCGAGCTCGGCCGGCGGCTCGACCTCACGCCCGTATCGCGCGGTGAGGTCATCGCCTGCGATCTCCTGCAACGTCCACCACAGGTTGGCGGCCTTCCGCTCGGCCTCTCCCGCTTCGCACAGAAGGTACGCGAGATGCACTGGCAGCTTCTTGTTGGCTTCCTACAGGGCAGCGTCCGTAGGGCCCGATGACGAGCTGGAAAGCTGGCGGGCTTGGTCGCGCTCCTGCTGAAGGTGTTCCCCGAGCTCCTTGAAGTCCCAGAAGGTCTGCAAGGCGAACCACCCCTCGGCGTGATGATCCGCGCGTACCCGTAAGCGTCTGGCCGGGGGCTGATGCCGGGCTCGGCGGCGGCGAACGATGGCCGGTTCGCTCAGATGAACTCGGCGACGTGGCGCTGCCTGGGCTCCAACGGGGCCGGGAACCCAACTGCCTCGTCACGCAGCTCATTGTCCGGGATGGGCGCGGATCGGCCTCATTCGCCTACGGGGAGGGTTCTGGCTCCCCGGGTGGCAGTTCGAAGCGCAGACGCATCGCGGTGCCGACGAGGCGGTAGCCGCCGAGACCAGGGGCACTGAACGGGTTGGGGAGGGGCGTGATGCGTCGGTGGGTGCGGTCGAGGACGTGGGAGACGTAGACGATGGTGTAGATCTCGTCGGGGCGGAGGTGACTGGCTCGTTCGACTTCGGACTCGCCGAGTTCGAACTCGCGGCGGTTCTTGGTGGAGGCCTTCACCTCGTACAGGAAGGTCCGGTCGCCGTCGTGGACGAGGAAGTCGTAGCCGAGGCTGTCGTCGCCTGTGCCGTCGGCGAGGACGTGCTGGCGTAACCCGGACTTCCAGGATTCCTCGCGGGGGACGCCGTACTGCCGCTCCAGCCAGGCGGCGACGGCCACCTCCCCCGCGAGTCCGACGGCCCTGTCCCTCTGGATGTCTTGCGGAGGGACCCGGTACGCCCCTCCGCGTCCGCCGGACGCGGAGGTGGTTCGTTGCCTCGGGAAGGCGGGGGGCGACGGTGTCCCGGGCTGTGGGGAGGCGGCCAGTTGGTCGGGGGTGAGGTCGGCGGCGACCTGTCGGGCGAGGTCGCGCAGGTGGTCGGGGCCGATCGGGACGGAACGGCCGTTCAGAGGGAGTGACGGGCCCGACGGCGCGGCGGGGAGCGGGGTGCTACCGACGGGTGGGCTCGGCGGGAGGGGTGGGGGTTCGTGCAGGCCGAGGTCGGCTGCCCGGTCCGTGGCGGGCATGCCCTCGGGCCAGTGACCGTGGGTCTGGAGCCAGGCGATGAGCGTACGGGTGCCGATCGGCTCGAAGTCGAGCAGGCCTTCGGTGTCCATGGCAGATGCGACCTCGGTGGCGGATGGCAGGGAGGACGCCTCGCGGCCCTGGCGGTGGAGCCAGGCTTCCATGCGGACGCGCAGGCGGGGAAGGCGTGTGTGGATGGTGTCGACGCAGTTCTCGCGGATCTCGGCCACCGGGCGCGGGTGGTGTTGCCGATCCGGTGGCGGGGGCAGGTGCGTGACGGTCCATTCCTCGGCGTGGGCGTTGAGGAGATCGACAGGAAGGTCCCAGTGTTCGAGTCCCCACCGGGGGTCCGGCTGCAGTCCGGGGAGCGAGCGCAGCCGGACGTAGTCCGTAAGGGGGGCGCCGGCCTTGTGCGTGGCATCGTAGGCGTCGCGGACGCGGTCGGCCAGGCGGGCCCGGTTCTGCTGCAACCAGGCCTGGAACTGGCGTTGGTGGGTCTCCGCGTTGTCGACGGTCGGCAGGCCCAGTGTCTGCCAGGCCCGGTTGGCCTCGGCCAGGGGCACTCCCAGCGCGGTCAGCGTCCGCTGCCGGTCGTCCTCCTCCACGAGCCCCAGCAACTGGTCGGCGCGGTCGACATCGAGCCGTGCGACCAGCCAGTCGTGGAGTTCGCCGCGATCGTGCAGGCTCTCCTGTCCGCGTTGCAGTTCCTCGGCGAGGGCGAGGTCGACGCAGGCGAGTAGGGGGACGAGTCGGGCACTGCCGGAGCGGATCGAGGCACGATCGGCGAGGACCGCCTCCAGGCGCTGGTGTGGGATGGCGAGTACAGAGGCGATGTCCGCCTCGGTGACGTCCGCGACGGTCCGGCCCACGCGGTTCAGTTCGATGAACGCCAGCTGTACCGCCGTGCTCAGGTACGGGGCGCCGATCAGGGTGCTCAGTGCGGTCGCGGCGGTCTCCAGCACATGCCAGTCGGAGCGCTGCCGGGCGCACACCGCGACGAGGCGGGGTTCGTCCGGATCGTCGTGCAGAAGGGAGCGGTCGGCGCCGGAGGCGTCGAGGGCGTGACCGGCGATATGGGTGACCACGGTCTGCGCCACGACGACGCCACAGGATCGAAGCCGTTGCCTGACGCGGCCTGCGGCGGGGACCCTGGCGCGGGAAGACCGCTCCTCGTCGAACTCGACCAGCGCGACGATGAGGGTCTCCAGCCAGGGCCCGGCCAGGGCGAGCAGAGGTACCCGGGGTGCGTCGACGATCGGCAGCTGGTCGACCCGGACGTCGAGTTCCGCCTCGCTTGTGGGACGGGTTACGAAACGGCCCTGCGCCTCCAGGTGCTCGTGGACGCGCTGGCCCAGAGCCCGATCGTCGACCGGGAGGACGGGCAGGGGTGTCTGGTCGAGCAACCTGCGCTGCTGGGTGCCGCGGATGTCGGCCACGTAGACCGGCTCGGGCTCGGACTCGGCGGTGAGGACATCCACTGTCCCGGCCCGGCTCACGAGGAGGTCGGGGAGGATCCCGGATCGCCACCCGCTGCCGAATCCGTCCGAAGGAAGGAGATCCGCCCAGGCCTGTTCGTAGGCTCGGCGCAGCAGATGCCCGAGGCGTCCGTGGCGTAGCCGGGGCATGCGGTGGAGCAGGGCGGGCAGGTGGCGGAGCCGGTCCGCGGCGGTCCCGGGGTCGTCCCAGCGGCGTACGCCGAGCAGTTCCAGGCGTTTGAGCACGCGGTCCGATTGCCGTCTGCGCAGCGCGGCGGATGCGACGGTGAGGAAGGTGGGCGGTGCCTCCGCCAAGGCCCACCACCATGCCTGGTTGGCCGTGGTGAAAGCTGGGGCGTTTTCGTCGTCGCCCGTCTGGGGAATCCACGGCGCTCGGCTCAGGAAGGCCGCCAGCGGGGTGGGCCACGGCGTGCCCTTCTGGTCCGAGCCGCCCGTGAAGCGGAACTCGAGTGCCTCTGGGACCCAGGTGTCCAGGCCGTGGACGATCAGTTCGGCGTAGAGCCGACGGCTCTCCTCGTCGAACGCGGCGTACTCCCGCTGGCCGGGGAGCATGGCCACCCTCCTGCGGGTCGGGCGGTACTCGACGGTCAGGTAGAGATCGTCGCGGCGCTTGGGCCAGCGCTGGGCCGTCGACTGCCATTGGGCCCGCTCGTCAGGGTCCAGCTTCAGGGCCCACAGTCCGGGAAAGAGGGAGGGTCGGTTGAGATACTGCCCCTTCACCGCCTGGAGCGTTGCCACGTAGCTCGGTAGCAGGCCGTGGCGGACGCCCTGCTGTTCGAGGAAGCGCCGCAGGGTCTGCGCGTCGGTGCGGGTGCCGGCGCAGATGTCCTGGGCGGGGCGGACGACCCGGTCGGCGGCAGAGACGAGGTCACGGGAGACAGCCTCGGTGCGGTCGAGGAAGCGGGCAAGCGTCCGGTCGATCCCGCCGTGCCCGCCTGCCCAGCCCTCTCCGAACATGGCCCCCCTGGCGGGCACCCAGCCTTTGCGGCCCGGCACCAACAGCCCGTTGATCACGGGCCGCTTGCCGTGCCGTTCCGGGGACAACGCCCACAGGGCGCAGGCGAACAGGAGGTGCTCGCGTAGGGCCTCGTCGTCCTCACGAACCTTGCGCATGGCATCGCCCAGCACGTCCAGGAGGGCTTGCGGGCTGTAGTCCCGTACCAGCCCCTGTTCCTCCAGCCAGGTACGGCCGCGGGAGCGCCGGCTGGTCTTCCGTCCTGTCCAGGCGATCTCCGTGTGGACGAAGGAGATGCTCTTCGCGAGTCCGAGTGGTAGGGCGGACAGTGTGGCCGACGGGCCGTCCGAACGGCGGAAGAACAGCCGGGGATTGCCGGCCGGAGCCCGCTTCCCGTCGACCGTGAGGACGATCTTCTTCCCCTTCAGTTCCTCGCCGGTGCGCGCGAAGCAGACCGAGAGGTCGTGGTAGTAGTCCGCCCACCTGCCCGCGTCGAACTCCTTCTCGGAGAGGTCCGAGGCGACGCTCTCCGCCCAGCCGGCGAGCACGGAGACGTGCGGGAGGAGCCCCTGCGTACGGGCCGCGCCCAACGCGACCAGCCGGTCGACGCGCAGGGGATGCAGCCGCGTGTCGATCAGCTGCTGAACCCCGGCGGCGGCCACGGCCTGCGGTGTGAAGACGCGGGCCCGATCGGGGCCGTGCCACAAATAGCCGTACCGGTACGCGGTGCGGGCGCCCGCTGGGTGCAGTACCGGCATGAACGGCACGTCATCGAACTCACGGCCTCGCGTCTTGAAGGCCAGCTCCAGGCGCCGCATCTGATCGTGCTCCCAGCACATCAGGTCGACTAGGGCGCCCGCGGGCATCGTGACGCGGCCCTCATCGACCAGTACAGCCGCCCGCGCGCAGGCCTCGGCCACGGTGTCGAGCAGCAGCTCGTTCCAGCGCGTCGACTCCGCCATGGTGCGCCGACTCACGTCCGTGTGGAAAGGAGCGTTGAGGAACCCGCGGACCGGGCAGGTCGGCTGTGCGCCCATGGGCAGGAACGTGTAGAGCCTGCCGCGCTTCAGCGGCTCGCCTGCCGGCACCGCCATACTGACCACGGCCGAGTCGCCCAGGGCCTGCCAGTCGTCCGTCAGCGGTCCGGTTTCGACGTCGGCGGCGATGGCTTCGTGAGCGCGCTCACTGTCCACGGCGGCCGTCACCATGATCAGGCGGGCGCGACGGCGCAGGGTGATCTGCTGGATCTTCAGGCCGCGCGAGGTGAAGAGCGACTCCACCTTGCGTGTGTAGACGTTCGGGCGCCCCCGGCCGCCCACCCTGTGCGTCACGGACACCTTGCCGAGGCGGTCCAGGAAGAGTTCGAACGGCACCCCGTCGTCGGTCAGTTCGCTCAGCTGGCGTACCGCTTCCTGGCGCGCGTCGGCGTTTCGCAGCGGGATCCGGACCACGGTCACCAGTCCACGGCGGCGGAAGGGCAGCACCGCGGCCGGGATGTCGTCCACCGGCACCGGGACCTTCAACGACGAGAGGTTCGCACGTAGCTGACCGGCTGCCTCCGGGCGGTCGGGCGCGACCTGGTGCGCCAGTCGGTCGATGTCCTCGTCCCGGGCGAAGCGGAAGCAGAACCCGTCGAAGGTCTTGGACGTGGCCCGCACGACGCTGTACAGCTCGGGTGCGGCGGTGAGTTGCAGGACGCTCTTGAAACCGACGCCCTTGTGGCCAATGCCCTCGTCAGGGCGCTTGCTCGACAGGCCGATGCTGCACAGCGCCTCGAAGTTCTTGGGTCCGAGCGGCCTGCCAGCATTCGCCACGTACAGGACACCATGTTGGCCCTCGTCCTCGTCGAGCACGATCTCGACGCGGCCGACGCCGTCGCGGGCGGGGTGCGCGTCATGCGCGTTCTGGAGCAGTTCGACGAGCACGCGCCCCTTGTACTCGGGCGAGAGCATCCGTTCGGTGACTTTCTTGATCTCCAGAGCAGCGCGCCGTCCGCGCTTCAGGTCGTCCAGGCACCCCTCGGCCTCCATGACCGCCGTCGCCACAACCTGCTTGCGCCTCGCCGAGCCGCCGGCGCCCGTGGACCGCCTCACCCGCCGCTGTCCGTCGATCACTGTTCCCCCCTAAGCCCCCTGAACGTACTGATGCCGACGATACGGGTGACCGCTGACATTCGGGCGCACAACCCGGAGCACGACGGTCGGCGGGGGCTCTTGGCCTCCGCCGCCCGGTATCAACGCCCTCGAAGATCCCATCCTCCGCCCGAGCGGCGAAGACATCATTCCTTCCTCAAGCACGTCCCGTCGAGCGATCGAGTCACCACCCAATAAACCTTTCTACGTATAGAGGTGGGGCGACTTCTCTCGTCCGCGCGGAGGCGGCGGCGTCTCCGTGGCGCCCGGTCAGGGCCCAGTCTCACCGAGCGCTGGAGCAGGTCACCCGGCATATGGGGTGCGATAGTCGACTCATGGGTGTATATCGATTGAATCCCTACTGACGTGTTGTGAGGGGCGCGGTAGTCGGATGGCGGCGCTGGGGCGACTGAGCTGCCAGTCCCGACGGGTGAGGAACAGGAGCACGTGTGCACGTCGCGACCAGCAATGTGTGGGCCCAGCAGACCGTCTTCGGCCGCAATACGGTGCGCCAACTACTGGTGCCGTCAGGCACCTTGGATGTGCTGGAGGCAGCCACTGGACTAGAGGTAGCGAGCGAGCAGGGCAGATGGCCGGCGATACGCGCCGGAGGCGGAGAGCCTGAGCAGCTGACGGCTGTCATACCCACCGTCAGAACGAGCGGGCGTGTGGGATGGGTCGGCGACACGGTACTTCGCCCGCCGCAGACGGTGCTGGCCTCGTTCGTTGACGGCATCGGGTTCCGCGACCACACCGAACCGCACGCGCTGCGACGTCCCCAGATCGGTGCACTGCACTCGGTGATCGGCTACTGGGCCTCCGGAGTAACCGCTCCGGGAATCGTGGTGATGCCCACCGGAACGGGCAAAACAGAGACGATGCTCGCGCTGCTCGTGGCCGCCCGACCCGAGCGTCTGCTGGTGCTGGTTCCGACCTCGGCGCTGCGTGATCAAATTGCGGCGAAGTTCGAGTCGCTCGGCATCCTGCACACACACCAGATCGTCACCCCGGGCGTGATGCGGCCCGTGGTGGGCAAACTCCAGCACGGCTTCCACGACGCAGCCGATGCTGCGGCATTCGCCTCCGCCTGCAACGTGGTAGTCGCCACCCCACACGCCCTTCAGGCCTGTGAGCCGGAATCTCTCGACACCCTGCTGGCCGCGTTCACTCACCTGGTGGTCGACGAGGCCCATCACGCGCCGGCGCCCAGTTGGTCGCGCGTGGTCGATAACTTCGCCGACCGGCGTGTCCTGCTGTTCACCGCCACTCCGTTCAGAGAGGACGGGCGCCCCGTGCCCGGGCGGACGATCTTTCGGTTCCCGTTGCGGGAGGCCCAACGCGATGGGTACTTCACCTCGATCAACTACCGGGCCGTGCTCAGCATGGAGGACACTGACCGAGAACTCGCGCAGCTGGCGGTGGGACAGCTGCGCCAGGACCGGACGGCAGGGCTCGATCACATCGTGATGGTGCGGGCGAGAAGCATCGCGCGGGCCAAAGAGCTCGGCGAGCTCTATCAGGCACTCGCGCCAGACATGAATCCAACCGTTCTGCACGAGAAGGTGTCGGCCAGAGCACGGCGTACGGCGCTTGCCGCTCTGACAGATCGGTCGTGCCGGATCGTGGTCTGCGTCGACATGTTCGGCGAAGGCTTCGATTTGCCGGCCCTGAAGATCGCCGCACTGCATGACGTGAAGAAGAGCCTCAGCCCAATGATCCAGTTCATCGGGCGATTCACCCGATCCACTTCCGCAGGCTCGACGATCGGAACGGCCTCGGTGTTCGTGGCCCGTGATCCGTCGGTAGCGCTGTCACCACTGCGTGAACTGCTACGCGAAGACGCGGACTGGGACACAATCCTGCATGACATCACCGAGCGAGCCACGGCGAGCGTCGAGGAAATCAGCGACTTCGAGGCGTCCTTCACCGATGCCCCAGAAGAGGTGTCGGTCACAGTGCTGGAACCCAAGATGAGCGCCATCGCTCACCGTGCTCCCGGCCACACCTGGGCTCCCGAACGGGCGTTGGAGGTCTACGGCGAAGGACGGGTCCTGGACAGCACCATCGCGGTCAACACCACGTCCACTGTTGCCTGGTTCGTGGTGGAGAATCGCAGCGAAGTCCGCTGGGGAGCCCCGCAAGCCCTGGAGCAGGTCACCTACGAGCTGATCGTCATGTACTTCAGCCGTGCCCGAGGCCTGCTCTACATCCACGGCTCGAACAACACCGGTGACTACCGGGAACTCGCCCAAGCCGTCTTGGCCGTGGACTCCCGGCCGGTCACCGGTATGCCGACCTTCAGGGTCCTGGGCCACATGGAGCGCCTGATCCCCACCAACGTGGGCCTGCTGGATTCACGGGACCACTTCAACCGGTTCTCCATGCATGTGGGAAGCGACGTCTACGAGGCGCTGACCACCGCCGACCGGCAGGGCAAGAGCCAGACTCACATCGCCGCCTCTGGATTCCGCAACGGGGAGAAGACCACCATCAGCGCCGCCTTGTCCGGACGGTTCTGGTCGATGCAGACAGCCTCCAACCTCAAGGCCTGGACCGACTGGTGTGACGAGCAGGGGGCCAAGCTCACCGACACCAGCATCGACCTGGCCAGCGTCATGGAAGGGTTCATCTTCCCCGAGGACCTCACCGAACGCCCCGAGGGCGTACTCATCGCTGCCGAATGGCCCTGGCCGCTGTTCACCGGCAACGGGCCCGGCCCCCAGATCTCCCACGGCGACACCGCCTACCCCGCCATCGACGTCGCCCTGGAAGTCACAGACCACTCACCCACCGGCCCCTTCCGGATCCGCCTGACCACTCCTGCCTGGCAGATCGCCTACAGCGCCGACTTCACCGACACCGGACTGACCTACTCTCCCGACGAGTTGGACGGGCGTGTCCGCTCGGGAATCCATGACTATGCGCTTGAGGAATGGATCAATCGGAACAAGCCCACTCTGTTCCTGGTAGGCGACAAGATGATCACCGCCGAGGACCGGCTGCTCGCTCCACGTAAGGACCTCGCCCCCTTCGACCCAAGACGACTGACCATCCTCAACTGGGCCGGAGTGGACATCCAGAAGGAGTCGCAGACTGCCACCCGCGAACCTGATTCCATCCAGGCCTACATCTCCGCCCACCTGCAGCAGTCGCAGGAGTTCAACATTCTCATCGACGACGACCGCGCCCGCGAAGCAGCCGACTTGGTCGGAATGAAGATCGACGGCGACGAACTCGTCGTCACCCTGGTCCACTGCAAGTACTCCTCCGAGCCGGCCCCCGGCGGCCGGGTGGCCGACCTGTACGAACTGTGCGGCCAAGCCGTCCGCGGTGCAAAGTGGCGGCAGGACCACTTGGGCCCGCTCCTCAACCACCTGGACCGACGCGCCAGAAGCTTCCGAGCCCGCACCGGAGTCTCACCCTTCGAAGTCGGCAGCATCGAGGAGCTCTACCGGATCCGGGAACTTGCCCCGCAGTTGCGGCCGCGCGTCCACACCGTGCTCGCCCAGCCCGGGCTGTCCGCATCTGCTTGCACCGAGGAACACCTGCGGCTACTGGCCGGCGCCGAAACCTACGTCCACGCCCTTACCCGGGGCACGTTCACCGTGTACTGCAGCGCCTGAACTCATTCGACGGGCCGACCGCCCTGTCGCATCCGCACGAGCATGACCGAGCCGGATAGGCAGTCCTGTCCATGCCGTTTCGTCACCGGGCTCCTCGCGCCGGATCAACGACAGGAACTGATCAGCAGCGACCGAAACAGAGCTAGCTCGCCACACCTCTGACCACTTTGAGAAAAGTAGGCATCTCTGCCCCTTCCGTATCAGATACTGCTTTGACTCTCGGTAGTCGCACGCGTATGCCGTCCCGGGAGCGGGGTTGGGGACGATGCCGGGAGTGAGATGCAGCTGACGCATGCCGAAGTGATCAACTTTCGCGCCCTGGAGAGGGTGGATGTCCGGATTGATCCGAAGGCCACCCTCATCGTCGGGCGCAACAACAGCGGCAAGACGTCATTCGTCAGTCTCTTCGAGAAGTTCTTCGGCGAGGAGGACACGAGGTTTCGTCCTGGAGGACTTCTCCACCTGCCGTATCGCCGACATCGAGCAGGCGCGGCAGATCTTCAGCGAGGCTCAGGCGCATGCCGGTCGTGGCGACAACGAGAAGAGCGAGGACCTGCTGGCCAAGGCCTACGACCTCATCCCGGCCATCCGCTTGGCCCTCACCATCGAGTACACGGAAGACGACGACCTCGCGCCGCTCACGGGCGTGATCCTCGCCCCTGGACGACACCTGTTTCGAGGTCAAGATCGAAGCGGTGGTGGGGGTGGCCCGCCCGCACGAGTTCCTCAAGGACTTCTGGTCGGCCAGCCAGCGGGAGCCCTTCGACCGCATCAAGTGGCTGCGCAAGAACTTCTCGGACTACTTCGCGCCGGCCTATCGCGCGGTCAGCCCCTTGGACGAGAACGTCCGCAAGGAAACCAAGCGCGGCGCCGCCGAGTCCATCCTGTCGGTCAAGTTCGTCTAAGAACTCCTAACGAAATGATCTTCGAGGTGGTTGGATCACTCCGAGGTCGATGATGTGGGGGTGCGGGGTGGTGCGGCCGAAGCCGTGGGAAGTCGA
>NZ_BAAGPR010000068.1:0-44043 GCF_054783955.1 Streptomyces mayteni
GGCCGACACGGCCGCAGGCCGACACGGCCGCAGGGGCCCAACGGCGGCGAAGCCGCCGCGTTGGGCCCCCGCGGGCCACCGCCCGCGCGCAGCGCGCCCGCGACGCGGCAGCGCAGGAAAGGGCGGGTGGGTGGGGGAAACCCCCACGGCCACGTCAGCCGCTGGCTTTCAGCGCCAGCCACAACTCCATCCGCACGTCCGGATCGTCCAACGACCGGTCGAGGATCTCCTCGACCCTCCGCATGCGATACCGCAGCGTGTGCCGATGCACCCCCAGGTCCGCCGCCGCCGCGTCCCACTGGCCGTGGCGGGCCAGCCAGGCCCGCAGGGAGGCGAGGAGGTCGCCGCGGCCGCGTTCGTCGTGGTCGCGGAGCGACCGCAGCATGCCGTCGGCGAAGGCACGGACCGCCTCGTCGGCGAGCAGCGGCACGATGGAGCCGTCCGCCACGTGGTCGTGTTCCACGAGGGTGCGGCCGCGCCGCCTGGCGACCAGCAGCGCCTCCCTGGCGTGCTGGTAGGCCGCGTCCACCGCGGAGGGGCCGGTCGGTTCCGACATGCCGAGCACCAGGCCGTCGGCCCGCCCCCTCGGCTCGACCCGCGCGTGGTCGGTGAGGGCGCTCGCCGCCGCGCCACCGTCGGCAGCGAGCAGCACCAGGCCCTCGCCGTCGGCCGCCGCGAGCACGGACTCGCCGGCCCTGGCCGCCGCGGACTCGACGGCCAGGCCCAGGTCCTCGAGGGCCCCGGTGTCGCCGTCCGCCTCGGCGACCGCCACCCGCAGCGGGGCGTCGAGCAGCCCGCCGTAGAGCTGGCCGGCCACGGTCCGCGCGTGGTCGGACTCGCCGCTCAGCAGCATCCGGAGCACGGCGCCGCCGAGCCGCGACTCGGCGGCCTGGAAGGCGCGGGACCGCTCGGTGGTGAGGGTGAGCAGCGCGACGGCGGACTGCACCGCGTACCGCTCGGCGGGGCCGAGCGGCGTGGCGGTGCCGATGGCCAGGACGGACCGCGGCAGCTGGCCGGTGCCGACGGACTGGAGCTCGATCCGGTCGTCGTCGGGCGATCCCGCGGTGACCACGCTGGCCGGCGCGGGGCGGTCGACGAGGCGGCGCGCGTCGGCGGCGGCCTTGGCGGCCCGGCGGGCGGCCCAGCCGGGGGCGAGCGCGGTGACGGCGCCGGTCAGGTCGTAGAGGGCGACCCAGCCGCCGACCTGCCCGGCGAGCCGTTCGAGCAGCGCCTGTTGCCCGCTGGGCGAGAGCGCGGCCCTGGTCAGTTCGCGCTGTGCGGCGAATCCGGCGGTCACCGACCGGTACTGCTCGGCGGCGATGGCGGCCGAGACGGCCTTGCTGATGGCGATGAACGGCGTGGGGCGGGGCACGGAGAGCAGCGGCAGGCCGAGGTCACGGGCGGCGGCGAGCAGCGCGGGCGGGACCCCCGGGTGGTTGACGCCGACCCCGAAGCCGAGCGCGACCACGCCGGCGCCGGCCAGCCGCGCCACGTAGGCCCGCATCTCCGCCGGGTCGTCGACGGCGAGCTTGAGGCCGGTGGTCAACAGCAGCTCGCCGCCGTCGAGCCAGGGCACCGGGTCGGCCAGCTCGCTCGCGTGCGCCCACCTGACCTCCGCCTCGAGCCCACCCTCGCCGGAGAGCACACCGAGCTTCAGCGCGGTGTGCTGGACGAGGGAGGCGAGAGTCGGTCGCATGCATCACCTTGGGCAGCCAGATCAACACGTACCATCACCGTACAGCGGTTGGCATATGCGTCCGATGGGGCGTCCGGCATATGCGGCCTGCGACGACGAGTTTCCGTCACCTCCGGGCGGGGCCCGTCAGCCGAGGCGCACCAGCACCGGTGGGCTCGGTTCCCCCGCCACGCTCGTCATCGAGACCACCGCGTGCCGCGGCGGAACGCGATGGGCCAGCTCGGAGGCGGACCAACGCTCCCTTTCCACCCGCCGCACGGTGACCGATTCCGTGGTGGTGTCCCGCCCGGTGAACGCCCGGCGCACGCCGCGCACCAGCCGCTTGACGAAACCGCCGGTGCGGTCCGGGGTGCGGGTGGTCTCCTGGTCCTCGGTCCAGGCGGTGCCCCAGGCCCGCGCGAAGTGCTCGGCGTCCCAGGTGGTGATCCCGGAGAACGCCATGCGGCAGCCGACCGCGCCGAGCAGCCCGGCGCGCAGCTCGGCCGGCACGTCGTCCAGGGTGCGCAGCGCGAGCACCACGCCCGCGTTGGTGGGTCGCAGCTGGGTGAGCCCGCTGACGGTCCCCCGGGTGACGGCGGCGGTGGCGTCGTCGAGGACCAGGCAGGCGAACAGGGAGCGGTCGGCGCGGGTGACGGCGGCCGCGGTGAACTGGGCGAGCAGCAGCCGGGTGATGATCCGCCCGGCCTCCGCGTGCCCGGTGCCCGGCAGGTCGACGCGGACCCGCAGCGGGTGGACGAGGGCGCTGAGCGAGAAGGCGGCGGCCTGCCCCGCCTGCGAGAAGCCGGCGCGGTCGAGGAGGGCGAGCCGGTCGGCGAGCTGCGGGCCGAGGTCGTCGGGGCGCTGGGCCTGGCGGGCCCTGGCGTCCAGGTCGCGCTGCTGGTCGGCGGCGCCGGCCAGCACCAGGTCCTCGCGCAGGGTGGCCAGCAGGGCCGGGGCGCCGTCGAGCATGGCGCGCAGTTCCGGCACGCCCGGCAGGTGGCCGTAGGCGGCCTGGTAGGGGCCGATCAGCTGGATCAGCGCGGCGGCGGCCTCGCGGGGGTCCACCCGGGTGCCGCCGACCAGCGCCTCGGCGAGCAGCGTGGCGGCCTCGTCGGTGTCGGCCGCGCCGCCGTAGAGGTCGAGCTGGTGGCTGCCGGCCGGGTCGCCGACCCGGACGATGATGTCGAACGCGCCGTCCGGGCCGAGCCCGGATCGTGCGGTGCCGACGGCGACGACGGCGGCCTGGCCGGTGAGCGCCTGGAGGCACAGGGCCTCGACGACGGGCCGGATGACGCGCCCCGTCTTGCCTGAGCCCGGCGGCCCGACGGCCAGCAGCGAGGTGCCGAGGACGGCCGGGTCGAGGGCGACGGCCTCGCCGCGGTACTGGTAGGGGTTGCGGTCCTCGTCCGGTGCCCGGCCGATGCGGACCTGCCGGGTCAGCAGGTCGTGGTCCGCGGTGCGCGCGGGCAGGTCGCGGTCGCCCGAGGGGTGGACGAAGGCGGCGGCGCCCTCGGCGGCGGCCTGCTCGTCGAAGGCGGGGAGGGCGGTGGGGCGGGCGCGCACGATGCCCCAGGCGTGCTCGATCCTGGCGTAGTCGAGGTCGCTCATGGTGCCGCTCCTGACGTCGGCGGCCAGCCGCTCGGCGGCCCTGGTGGCCCCGGCGGCGCGCAGCTCGGTGAAGTCGGCGAGCCTGGCGAGTTCGGCGCGTTCCTGGGGGGTGCGGCCGGCTCCGGCGCGGCGGGTCAGGGCGAGCGGGTAGTGCCGCAGCACCGCGCGCCAGCCGCCGAGCCAGGAGCAGAGGGCGATCAACAGGCCGACGTAGAGGGCGTAGTACAGGTTGTAGCTGGCCCGGTAGGCCATGGTGTCGCCCCGCTCCCAGGTGTCGGGGACGACGGCGTAGAGCGGGTCGAGCCAGAACAGCCAGACGCCCAGGAAGCTGAGCCGCAGCACCGCGTAGCCGGCGATCAGTGCCGCGGTGCCGCGCACCACCTGACGGCGCGGCAGCGGCGCGATGTCGGGGCGGCCGCACAGGAGCCGCAGCACCGAGGGCCGCCAACGACGCCAGACGGCACCGGCGTTGCCCACCCGGCCGAAGCCGTAGGCCAGGAGGCAGGCGAAGAGCAGGTCGTAGAGGTAGGGGACGACGCGGACGGTGGCCGGTCCCCAGGAGTTGAGGCCGAGCCATTCGAGCGGCCACTGGACGAAGCCCAGGTACTCGTTGACGTAGAGCGACCAGACGATCCAGCCGGCGAGCGCGGCGAGCAGGGCGGTGCCGTGCAGTTCGCGGTCGCCGAGCCGGTTCGGGTCCTCGGGGGGCTTGGGAAGGTGGCCGGTGCGCCAGACCCCGGGGCCGGCCGCCGGGCGGGCGGTGCGCAGCCAGCGGACGAGCGGCGGCCCGGTGTCCTCGGGTGGGTCGGGCGGTATGGAGGGCACGCCTCTGGGGCGCGGGACCGTCTCGGAGTGGTCGCGTGCGGTGGGCGCGTCGGGCGCGCCTTCGGTGCTCATTCGGTGCCAAGCCCCCTGACCAGGCCATCGGGTGACCGTCCGGCACCGCTCGGGCTGCCGTGCGTGTGCCACTCTGGTGCGGCTCAATCTAGTGCCGAACGGCCGAGGACACGCAGTGCCGGGGTCGGCGGGAGCCGTTTACTCCAGAGGCGAACGAGCGGCGCCGGGACCCGAGTTCGGGCATGGCCGGGTCAGGGCCAGAGGAGTTCCCTGGTCCACTCGTCGCCGGTGCGGAGGTACTGGAGCCTGGTGTGCCGGCGGTCGCGGTCGCCCTGCCAGAACTCGACGCGGTCGGCGAGCAGCGTGTAGAGCCGCCACTCGGGCGGGACGGCGTCGGGTTCGCGGGTGAGCCGGTCGTGGGAGGCGGCGAGGGCGGCGGTGCGCTCACCGGGGTCGGCCAGCGGGCCGCTCTGCCGGCCGAGCAGCGCCTCGGCGCGGGCGGCCGGGCCGCGGGCCAGGAAGTCGGCGGCGCTCCGCTCGGGGGACTCGGCCACCACCGGGCCGGCGATCCTGATCTGTCGGGCCTGCGGCTGCCAGTAGAACGTGAGGGCGGCCCTGGGCACCGCGGTGAGCTGGCGGCCCTTCGGGCTGGCGAGGTGCGCGGCGAACTGCCAGCCGCCGGCCTCGGCGAGCAGGTTCTTGAGGATGAGCACCCGGGCCTGGGGGGCGCCGTCCTGGTCGACGGTGGCCAGGGTCATCGCGTGCGGTTCGGGGATCCCGGCGTCGACGGCGGCCAGCAGCCATGCGGTGAACAGCGTGGCCGGGTCGGCGGGGGCCGCGGCCGGGTCGAACGACGGCAGATCGCCGGCGAACACTTCCAGGCTCCTGAGGAGTTGGCGCAGCTCGGACATCTCACTCCGCTCTCGCCTGAGCGCTCGATCTAACGGTTGCTGGCGACATTAGCATTAGACAGTCGGCCGACGAGGCGCCCCGCTCTTCGCCACTTCGTCCAGGAGCGTCGCCCGATCACTCCGTGGCGGAGCATGCCGGGACCGGGGGCGCGGCCCTAGCCTGCGGGGAGAGTGACCGGCGAAGCACCCCCTCGCGAGTAGGAGCCCCTCATGAGCGCCACGCCCGAATCGTCCGGAGGGCCCTCCCTCGTCCAACAGCGCAAGCTCGTCACGGAGATCCCGGGGCCCAGGTCGCGGGAGCTGATGGCCCGTAAGCAGGCCACCGTGGCCGACGGTCTGCCCATCGTGATGCCGGTGTTCGCGCGGCGCGCGGGCGGCGGCGTCGTCGAGGACGTCGACGGCAACTCGCTGATCGACTTCGGCTCCGGCATCGCCGTGACCTCGGTCGGCAACAGCGCCGAGGCCGTGGTCCGCCGGGCGACCGAGCAGCTGACGCGGTTCACCCACACCTGCGCGATGATCACGCCCTACGAGAGCTACCTGGAGGTGTGCGAGGAGCTGGCCAGGCTCACCCCGGGCGACCACGCCAAGAAGTCGGTCCTGCTGAACTCCGGCGCCGAGGCGGTGGAGAACGCGGTCAAGATCGCCCGCTACCACACCGGGCGGCAGGCGGTGGTGGTCTTCGACCACGGCTACCACGGGCGCACCAACCTCACCATGGCCCTCACCGCCAAGAACATGCCGTACAAGCACCGCTTCGGCCCGTTCGCGCCGGAGATCTACCGGATGCCGATGGCCTACCCCTACCGCTGGCCGACCGGCCCTGAGAACTGCGCCGAGGAGGCGGCGGCGCAGGTGATCGACCAGATCTCCAAGCAGATCGGCGCCGAGAACACCGCGGCCATCGTGGTCGAACCGGTGCTTGGCGAGGGCGGGTTCATCGTCCCGGCGCGCGGCTTCCTGCCCCGGATCGCGGAGTTCGCCAGGGAGCACGGCATCGTCTTCGTGGCCGACGAGATCCAGTCCGGCTTCTGCCGCACCGGCCAGTGGTTCGCCTGCGAGGACGAGGGCCTGGTGCCCGACCTGATCACCACCGCCAAGGGCATCGCCGGCGGGCTGCCGCTCGCCGCGGTCACCGGGCGCGCGGAGATCATGGACGCGGCGCACGTCGGCGGCCTCGGCGGCACCTACGGCGGCAACCCGGTGGCCTGCGCCGCCGCGCTCGGCGCCATCGAGACGATGCGGGAGCTCGACCTGCCGGCCAGGGCGCGCCGGATCGAGGAGATCATGAAGCCGCGGCTGCTCGACCTGGCCGCCAAGCACCCGTCGATCGGCGAGGTGCGCGGCCGGGGAGCGATGCTGGCGCTCGAACTGGTGCGGCCCGGCACCACGGAGCCGGACCCGGCGGCCACGGCGGCGCTGGCCAAGGCGTGCCACTCCGAGGGCCTGCTGGTGCTGACCACCGGCACCTACGGCAACGTGCTGCGCTTCCTGCCGCCGCTGGTGATCGGCGAGGAGCTCCTCCTGGAGGGGCTCGACGTCCTGGCGGGCGCGTTCGACGTGTTGGAGAGCGCCGTCGACGGGCTCTGATCGCCCCGCCGAACGCCGGCGCACGGGGCGCGGCCGCCACCACCGCACGCGGCCCGCGCCCCAACGGCGCAGGACAGCGCTGTGCCCGGCCTGGCACGGAATGGAGAAGCTGCGGGGATGTGATGCGGATACGGCGGCCCCACATCCGCTCCTGATGCTCCTGACGTACGGTCGAACCGGTAGCGAGAGCAGCCAGACTCCCGCGACTCCTTTCGGACCGGTTCCGCCCGCCCCACACCCCCCGGGGCGTGCGGCCGTCCGGACTCGGGAGTGGCCGGCACCGCCCCGGAGCTCTCCCCCCTCGCTCCGGGGTGGCTGGGCCCAAGCGCTCCGCTCAGTCCCCCTCCTCTCCCCCGGCCAGGACCGCGGCCGCCTCGTGCATCGCCAGCTCCAGCACGGCCGGATCCGTGAGCACCCCGGAGCCGTCCGGCGGGATCAGCCACCGGACGCCGTTGGCCGTCCTGGTGGGATGCGGCACCACGATCCAGCTGCCCCGCCCGGCCCCCCGCACCCCGGTGCCCACCCAGCGGCCGGCCGTGCCCGGCGGGACGAAGAAGCCGACCCGGAAGTCCCCCTGGTCGGCGAGCACCGGCCCCGGCCGGTCGAGCACCCGGCTGAGCACGGTGAGCGTCGGACGCCCCAACTCGCCGGGCACCACGAGCACATCCCATAACCGGCCGGCCGGGAGCAGCGCCACCCCGAGGGGGTGGCGTTCCCACTCCCAGCGGCAGGCCTCCGGTTCCGGGGCCGCGGACGCCAACCACTCCATGGCCGTGCGCGGGCCACCACTGCCGCCGTTCACGCCGTCCTCCTCCCCCCGCGGGCCCCCGGTGGGCCCGGTCGGGTCATGAGGAGGGAGGAGGCCGACAGTGGATCCTTACGCCGCTTCGCCGGGGTTTCTCCGTGTTGCGGGTCACACGCCCCGAACGCCCCGGCAAGGCCCTCGCTCACGCCTCGACGCCGCCCCCGGATCCCGGCTCCTGGGACTCCCGATCGCCGCCCGCCGGACCGGAGTCGAAGGCCCAGAAGGCGTACACGTAGGCGTCGGCCGGCGCGTAGTCGACATCGAGCCGACCCGCGCCGCCCGACGCGCCGGCTATCTCGAAGGAGACGCTGCCCGACTCGCCGGGCGCCACCTCTGGCGGCCGGCCGGTCGACATCCGCACGGCGGCGGACTCGCCGCCGAGTTGGGCGCGCACCGCGCTCTCCCCCAGGTCCACCGGGTGCTCGCTGTCGTTGGTGACCCGGACGACGAGCAGGTGGCCGACGCCGGACCCGCGCGGCTCGGCGATGGTGACCGAGACGCCGTCGTCGTACACCACCTCGTCGTCGGGCCCGGCCACGAACTCGGCACCGGCCTCCGACAGCACGCCGGTCGACGAACCGCCGGTCGAGACCATCAGGACGAGGGTCAGCACGGCGGATATCGCCATGCCCGCCACCCCCGTCCACAGCCCGCCGAGCGCGAACACCCGGTTCCTGGCGCGGCCGTTCCGCACGTTCTCCAGGCCGACGAGGCCGAGGACCAGCGCCCCGATGCCCAGGACCAGCGCGAGCGGGCTGAGCAGCAGGGTCCAGGAGAGCAGCACGGAGATCAGCCCGAACACCGACGCGGCGTTGCCGACGCTCTCGTTGGGCGGCCGTTGGGCGACCGGCCAGACCGGCGGCGGATACCACTGCGGCGGCGCCCAGGCGAGGTGCGGCGCGGGCGCCACCGCACCGGCCGGCGGCCGGTACGGGTTCGACTGCTGTTCGGCGCTCACAGGACCTCCACATCTCGATGGCGACACCCTAGTCGCCGCCACTGACACGGCCGCCCGCCCACCTGTCGCACCCGCCGCATACGATGGCGCCGGCACCGACAGACACCCCGGAGGTCACGTTGTCCGAGTCGACCGCACCGACCGACCTGAGCGGCTTCATCGCCGGCCTCCCCAAGGCCGAGCTGCACGTCCACCACGTCGGCTCCGCGTCTCCCCGGATCGTGGCCGAACTGGCCGCCAGGCACCCGGACTCGCCGGTGCCCAAGGACCCGGAGGAGCTCGAACGCTACTTCACCTTCCGGGACTTCGCACACTTCATCCAGGTCTACATCTCCGTGGTGGAGCTCATCAGGGACGCGGAGGACGTCCGGTTGCTCACCTACGAGGTCGCCCGCGACATGGCCAGGCAGCACATCAGGTACGCGGAGCTCACCGTCACGCCCCACTCCTCGGTGCTCCGCGGCATCCAGGACGTGGCCTTCATGGAGGCGATAGAGGACGCCAGGGTCGGCGCCGAGCGCGACCTGGGCGTCGTGCTGCGCTGGTGCTTCGACATCCCGGGCGAGCTCGGCCTGCCGGCGGCCGAGGAGACGGCCAGGATGGCGTGCGAGCTGCGCCCCGAGGGGCTGGTCTCGTTCGGGCTCGGCGGCCCCGAGATCGGCTGGCCGCGGCCGCAGTTCAAGCCCTACTTCGACCGGGCCATCGCGGCCGGCCTGCACAGCGTGCCGCACGCCGGCGAGTCCACCGGGCCGGAGACCGTGTGGGACGCGGTCACGGAGCTGCGCGCCGAGCGCATCGGCCACGGCATCAACGCGGCGCGCGACCCCCGGCTGCTTGCCCATCTCGCCGAGCACCGGATCCCGCTCGAGGTCTGCCCCACCTCCAACGTGGCCACCAGGTCCGTCCCCTCGCTCGACGCGCACCCGCTGCCCGATCTGGTGGCGGCCGGCGTGCTCGTCACCATCAACTCGGACGACCCGCCGATGTTCGGCACCGACCTCAACACCGAGTACGCGGTCGCGGCGCGGCTGCTCGGCCTCGACGCGGCCGGGGTGGCGGAGCTGGCGAAGAACGCGGTGGGCGCCTCGTTCCTCGACCCGGTGGGCAAGGCCCGGCTGAGCGCCGAGATCGACGGATACCTCGCGGCGTGGCCGGGATGACGGAAGGCCGCGCGATCGCCGTCGCCCACCGGGGCGATCCGTACCGGGCGCGGGAGAACACCCTGCCGTCCTTCCGCTCGGCGATCGACGCCGGCGCCGACGCGGTGGAGCTCGACGTGCGGGCCACGGCGGACGGCGTCCTCGTGGTGCTGCACGACCCGACGCTGCGGCGGCTGTGGGGCCACGACCGGCCGGTCGCCGAGCTGACCGCCGCCGAGGTCGCGAGCCTGACCGGGGGCGGGGTGCCGACGCTGGCCGAGGCGCTCCGGGTCACCGAGCCGGTGCGCACCATGGTCGACCTGCCGGAGCACTCGGCGGCGATCGCGCGCGCCACCGTGGCGGCGGTCCGCGCCGCCGGCGCGGCCGACCGCGTCTACTACTGCGGCGACCCGGCGGCGCTGCGCGCGGTGCGCGAGGCCGACAAGGCGGCCGAGATCGCCCTGACCTGGCACCGCGCCACCCGGCCGCCCGAGGCGCTGCTCGCCGAAGTGCGCCCGAGCTGGCTGAACTTCCGGTTCGGCCTGATCACCGAGGACACCGTGGCCCTGGCCACCGCCCGGGGCTACCGGGTCGCCGCGTGGACGGTGGACACCCGCCGCTCGATGCGCCGCCTGCTGGCCCTCGGCGTCGGCTCGATCACCACCAACCGGGTGGCCACGCTCCGCCGCCTGCTGGGCGGGCCGTAGGCCCGCCCAGCCGCGGCGCGGCGGCGGTCAGAGGGCCGTCATCACGTGCTTGACGCGCGTGTAGTCCTCGAGGCCGTAGGCGGAGAGGTCCTTGCCGTAGCCGGACTTCTTGAAGCCGCCGTGCGGCATCTCGCCGACCAGCGGGATGTGGGTGTTGATCCAGACGCAGCCGAACTCCAGCGCCTTGGACATCCGCATGGCGCGGCCGTGGTCGCGGGTCCAGACGGAGGACGCCAGGCCGTAGTCGACGTCGTTGGCGTAGGTCACGGCCTGCGCGTCGTCGGAGAACCTCTGCACGGTGATCACCGGGCCGAAGACCTCCTCCTGGATGATCTCGTCGTCCTGCCGGCAGCCCGTCACCACCGTGGGCGCGTAGAAGTAGCCGCGCTCGCCCACCTGGTGGCCGCCGGTGACGACCGTGGCGTGGGCGGGCAGCCGCTCGACGTAGCCGGCGACCTTGGCCAGGTGGGTCGGGTTGTTGAGCGGGCCGTAGAAGCAGTCGGGGTCGGCCACGTCGCCGGTCGTGACGTCGGCCACCGCCTTGACCAGGCCGGCCACGAACTCGTCGTGCACGGACTCGTGGACCAGCACCCGGGTGGCCGCGGTGCAGTCCTGCCCGGCGTTGAAGAAGCCCGCGTCGCGGATGCCCTCGACGGCGGCCGGCACGTCCGCGTCCTCGAAGACCAGGCACGGCGCCTTGCCGCCCAACTCCAGGTGCGCCCGCTTGAGGTCCTTGGCGGCGCTGGCGGCCACCTCCATGCCGGCCCGCACCGAGCCGGTGATGGAGACCATCGCCGGGGTCGGGTGCTCCACCATCAGCCGCCCGGTGTCCCGGTCCCCGCAGAGCACGTTGAACACGCCGGGCGGCAGGATCTCGCCCAGCAGCCCGGCCACGAACACGGCGGAGGCCGGCGTGGTGTCGGAGGGCTTGAGCACCACCGTGTTGCCCGCGGCCAGCGCCGGGGCGAACTTCCAGACGGCCATCATCACCGGGTAGTTCCACGGCGCGACCTGCGCGCACACCCCCACCGGCTCGCGCCGGACGAAGGAGGTCATGCCCGCCATGTACTCGCCGGCCGACTTGCCCTCCAGCATCCGGGCGGCCCCGGCGAAGAAGCGAATCTGCTCCAGCATCGGCGGCAGTTCCTCCTGCCGGGTCAGCTCCAACGGCTTGCCGGTGTTGCGGCACTCGATGGCCAGCAGTTCGTCGGCGTGCTTCTCGAACGCGTCGGCGATGCGGAGCAGGGCCAGCTGCCGGGTGGCCGGCGTGGTGTCCCGCCACTCGGGGAAGGCGGCCTCGGCGGCGGCCATCGCCGCGTCCACGTCGGCGCGGCCGGAGAGCGGCGCGGTCGTGTACGCCTCGCCGGTCGTGGGGTCGACCACCTCGGTGGTCCGCCCGTCGGCGGCGTCCCGGAACTCCCCGTCGATGTAGTTGCGCAAACGGCTCGGCTCGGTGGTCACGACACCCTCCTGCTTACGGGTCCTCGGGCTGCGGCACCTCAGCGTATGCCCAGGAGCCGGTCGCGCGACACCGCCACGGCCCGAAGATCCAGCGCCTCATGAGGTCGATACACGGAAAAACAACGCCACACGCCGCACAACAGGGAAGAATTTCCCGTGTTCGCAGGGGTCGTGTCCACCGTTCGGAGGATTCTTCCGACCGCTCGCCGAGTCGGCCGCCGACGGTCCGCGTCGCTGTGTCAGCGTGCTGAGGTGCCTGTGACGGATTCCCCGGCCGCTCGTTCACCCGGTCGGGGGAGTTAAGGCGATACGGCCGGAGGTGCCGGAGACGATGGCCCCACCCGACAACGACATTCTCTGGGCGCGCGGACTGCGGTACGCGTACCAAGGCTCGCCGGCGCTGCTCGGAGCCTCACTCGGCGTCCGGCAAGGCGAGATCCTCGCCATCACCGGGCCCCGCGGCTGTGGCAAGTCCACCCTGCTCGGCTGCCTCTCAGGGCAGCTGTCGCCGGACGAAGGCGAGGTGTGGTTCAACAGCGTGCCGGTGCACACCCTGTCCCTGGCCAGCCGGGAGCGGCTGCGCCGCGATCGCTTCGGCTGGATCGGCCCGACCCCGCAGCTCGTCGACGAGCTCACCGCCTGGGAGAACGCGGCGCTCCCCCTGCTGCTGGCCGGCGTCGGGCAGCGCAAGGCGCGCCGCACGGCGCTCGAGTGGCTCGAGCGGCTCGACGTCGGCGAGTGCGCCCGCAAGCGCCCCTACGCGCTGCTCCAGGCCCAGCGCCAGCGGATCGCGCTGGCCAGGGCCCTGGTGCACCAGCCCGACGTGCTGTTCGCCGACGAGCCCACGGCCCCGCTGCACCAGGCCGACCGGGCGCAGGTCCTGCGCACGCTCACCACCGCGGGCCGCTCGCACGGCATCACCGTCGTGCTGGCCACCCATGACGCGGAGGTGGCCACGCTGGCCGACCGCACCTTCACCCTCGTGGACGGCCGCGCCTCTGGCGCGCCCGCCGAAGCCGCATGCTCAGTCTCCGTCTAGCCCGGGGCGCCCACCCGGCGGCGCTGTGCCGCCGGCTGCTGGTCGCGTGCGCCGCCGGCGGCGTCGGTTTCCTGCTGCTGAGCGCGCTGGCCTACGCCGTCGCCCACCCGGGCGGCGGCCGCGAGTCGCTGCTGCGGCTCGGCTGGTGCGCGGTGCCGCTCGCCGCCACGGTGCAGCTGTCCATGACGGTGGCCCGCGTCGATCCGGCCGGCCGGCCGGGCTCCGGGCTCGACATGGCGGGCCTCGGCCCGGGCCGGATGCCGCTGCTCGCGGCCGTGTCCACCGCGCTCGCCGGGCTGCTCGGCAGCGTCGTCGGGCTGCTGCTCTTCCTCCACCTGCGCGGCGACACCTCCGACCTGCTCCCCTACCACGGCGCCGCCGCAGAGGCGCTGCCGGCCGGGCGGCTACCGCTCGGCGCCGCGCTGACGCTGCTCACCCTGGTGCCGCTCATCGCCGCCGTGGCCACCGCGCTGGCGCTGAGGCGGGCGCCGGCCAAGCGCGCCAGGGCGCCGCAGGCGATGCTCCCGCCCGACGCGCTCGACGTGGCGGACGCCGCCCGCGCCGAGCCCCCGGTACCGCTGCCCGCCGGGCTGCCCTGGGGCACGGCGCTCACCACGGCGGGGATCGCGCTCAGCGCCTACGCCGGGGTCGACCGGCCGAAGGCGGCGGGCGAAGGAGTGTTGCCGCTCGGCGGCACGCTCGGCGGGGTGCCGCCAGGGGTGGTGGGCGGCTGGCTGCTGATCACGGCGGGCATCGTGCTCGCGGCCCCCGGCCTCGTCCACCTGTGCGGGCTGCTCCTCGCCGTTGGGCGGCCGCGGGTGCTCAGGCTGCTCGCCGCCCGGGGCCTCCAGGAGGAGTCCCGGCGGGTCGGCCGGCCGCTCGGCGTCCTGTGCGCGGCGGCCGCGGCCTCGCTCGCGGCGCTCTCGCTCGACGGCCTCGGGCAGTTCGGCCCGCTCGGCGTGCTGGGCGCCGGCATCGTGCTGGTCTGCTCGCTGGCCGCGGTGGCCACCGCGGCCGACGAGGCGCGGGCGGCCCGCCGTCCGGCGACGGCGCTGCTGCGCCGGCTCGGCGCCCCGCGCGGGATGCTGTTCCGGGCCGCGCTGCTCAGGATCGGGGTGCTGCTGCTCGGGTTCGTGCCGCTCACCTGGCTGGCCGCCCAGCTGATCGCCCTGCCGGCCGGCGGTTAGCCGAGTTCGCGGCGAAGGAACGCGAAGGATCGCGAAGGAACGGGGACGGCCCGGTTCCCGCCGGGGAGGCAGTGGGACCGGGCCGTCAGCCTGCGTGGCGCCCGGCACGCCGGGCGCGCGCGGGGTCAGGGCAGGGCGACGAACGGCGGGAAATGCGCCTCGGCGATCGCGCCCCGCTGCACCCGCACCGCGGTGAGCGGCGCGCCCACGACCCCGTCGGGCAGCGCGACCCGCGCCAGGTAGAGACCGGGGTCGAGGTGCGCGAAGCCGAACCAGCCGGTGCCGTCGGCGCGGCCGGTGACCGGCTCGCCTCGGCCGCCCACCGGGGTGAGCGTGACCTCGGCGCTGTCCAGCGGGGTGCCGTCGCGCAGCGCGAGTTCGCCGACGACGTGCCCCTCGGTCGGCCGGTTCTTCCACTCCATCTCCGGCACCGCGGC
This sequence comes from Streptomyces mayteni, assembly GCF_054783955.1. Classification (NCBI taxonomy): domain Bacteria; kingdom Bacillati; phylum Actinomycetota; class Actinomycetes; order Kitasatosporales; family Streptomycetaceae; genus Streptomyces; species Streptomyces mayteni. The sequence goes on from NZ_BAAGPR010000068.1 coordinate 14,355, forward strand.
CCGCTCCGCGAACGGCGCGTCCTGGCCGGTGGTCAACGCCTCGGCGAGCCGGGCCCGTTCGGCGGCCGCGCCGGCGGTCGCCGCGTCCAGGCTGGGGCTGGCGTAGGAGTAACCGCTCCAGCCGGCCGCGGTGTTGCCCGCGGGGGTCTCGGCCAGCGCCTGCCGGACCTGACTGACGCTGTCCGCCACCGAGTTGAGGTAGAGCGCCGGCCCGTTGACCGCCTGCCGGTCGCCCTGCGCGTCGGCCAGGAACTCCGACCACTCGGCGAACATCCGGGCCTGGTCCGGGTTCCAGTTCCGCTTGTAGTTCATGGTCACGACCGTGTCCATGATCCCCTCGTCCAGCCAACCGGCCCAGTCCTGGAGCACCTCCGAGTAGGTCCTGGTGCCCTCCCAACCGCCCACGGACTGCGGCCCGTAGCCGTAGGTGATGGCGTCCATGGAGAGCCGCGCGGTGCGGTCGACCTCCCAGATGCCCAGGTAGATCCGGCGCACCAGGTTGGTGACCTGGTCGCGGCGCCAGTCGCTCCACTGCGGGTCGGCGGGCGCCGGCACGTCGGTGCGGCCGGTGGCCCGCTGGAAGCGCGCCACCGAGACGGCGTTGTAGCCCCAGTCGCTGTGGGTGGTCTGGGCGCTGCCGTCGGGGTAGCGGATGTAGTCGAGGTTGATGCCGTCCACGTCGTACTCGCGGACGATGCTCTGGATCGCGGCGACGATGTAGGCGACGGCGTCCGGGTGGCCCGGGTCCACATAGGCGTTGGCGCCGACGAGTTCGGTGCCGTCCGCCTTGCGGTTGAGCCAGCGGTCGGCGCCCTGCGCGCTCGGCCCGTGCCGGTTGAAGACGTGGTCGGGCGAGCGGGGCGGAGTGGCGCTGTTCCACATGGTGTTGACGTTGACCCAGGCGTGCACCTCGAGCCCGGCGGCGTGGGCCTGGGCGATGACCTCGTCCAACGGGTCGTACGGCGCCGGGTCGACGGCGGCGTCGGTGCGCGGGTAGAGCGCGCGGTTGCAGAAGCAGTCGTAGCGGCGGGCGGTCTGCACGATCAGCGCGTTGGCGTTGACCGCGAGCGCGTCGTCGATCAGCGTCGACACCTGCGCGGGGGTGTAGACGCCGGGGTTGAAGGCGTCCACCCAGTAGCTGCGCCACTGTTCGGGCGGCCGGTCACCTCCCCCGGTGGCTCCGGCCGAGCCGGCGGCGGGCGCAAGCAGGCCGAAGAGGGCGAGCAGCACGACGAGGAACCGTCTCATATCGCACTTCTCCAAGGGGAGTTGAGAGTCGGTTCGACAATTTACTTCGCGTCGCCCGGGGCGTACAGATGAAAACTTTCACCAATCCAGGGCGGTTGGCAGGACGACCACCTCGGCCGGGTCGAAGTCCAGGCCGACGGTGTCGCCCTCGGCCGGTGCCTCGCTCAGCGCGCAGGCCGCCTCGAGCGCCGGCCCGCGCTCCGGCGCGAGGTGCAGCAGCACATGGTCGCCTCGGAAGGTGCGGGCGCGCACCGTGGCGCGCGGCGCGCCCTCGGCCGCCGTGAGTCGGACGCCGGCGGGCCGCAGCAGCAGCCGGTGGCGGCCGTCCCGGGTGGCGGCGGGCACCGGCAGCTCGCCCCAGGGGGTGTCCGCGACGCCCCGCGCGACGGTCGCGTCGGTGAGGTTGCGGAAGCCGAGGAAGCGGGCGACGAACTCGTCGGCGGGCCGGCGCCACACCTCGACCGGGCTGCCGAGCTGGGCGATCCGGCCCTCCCGCATCACCACGACCCGGTCGGCGAGCGCGAACGCCTCGCCCTGGTCGTGCGTGACGGCCAGCACCGTGGTACCCAACTCGCGGAAGAGCTCCCGCAGTTCGACGACCAGACGCTCCCGCAGATGGCGGTCGAGCTGGCCGAGCGGCTCGTCGAGCATCAGCACCGAGGGCCGGGGCGCGAGCGCGCGGGCGAGCGCCACCCGCTGCTGCTCCCCGCCGGAGAGCGAGTCCACGCGCCGCCGTTGGGCCCCGGGCAGCCCGACCAGATCGAGCAGCTCAGCCACCCGCCGCTCGACCTCGGGGCGCGGCGCCCGCCGCATCCGGAGCCCGAAGGCGACGTTGCCGCCGACGTCGCGCTGCGGGAAGAGCTGGTGGTCCTGGAACATCAGCCCCACGCCCCTGCGGTGCGTGGGCACCCCGGCCTGGTCGCGGCCGGCGATCCTGACGGTGCCCGAGGCCACATCGGTGAGGCCGGCGACCGCGCGCAACAGCGTGGACTTCCCGCTGCCGCTCGGGCCGAGCACGCAGACCGTCTCGTGCTCGGCGACATCGAGCCCGACGCCGTGGAGGGCGATGTGCCCCGGGTAGCGCACGGTCACCCCGTCGAGCGAGAGCAGGGCGGCGGCTGGCGCGGCGGCCGACCGGCCGTCGGGCGCCGTCTCCTCCACGACACGGTCCATCGGGGGCCTCACAGCATCTCGGTGGAGCGGGCGGGACGCAGCCGCTCCAGGGCCAGCAGGGTCACCGCGCACACCAGCATCAGCACGGTGGACAGGGCCATCGCCTGGCCGTAGTTGAGCTCGCCGGGCCGGCCGAGCAGCCGGGCCACGGCCACCGGCAGGGTCGGCGAGTCGGCGCGGGCGATGAAGACGGTGGCCCCGAACTCGCCGAGCGACACGGCGAACGCGAAGCCGGCGGCGACCAGCAGCGCCCGCCTGGCCAGCGGCAGGTCCACCTCGCGCCAGGCCCGCCACGGCGAGGCGCCGAGCACGGCCGCGGCCTGCCGCAGCCGGTCGTCGACGGCGCGCAGCACCGGCAGCAGCGCCCGGACCACGAACGGCGCCCCGACCAGCGCCTGGGCCAGCGGCACCAACAGCCACGAGGAACGCAGGTCGAGCGGCGGCTCGTCGAGCGCGATCAGGAAACCGAAGCCCACGGTGACCGCCGAGGTGCCCAGCGGCAGCATCAGCAGGGCGTCGACGCCGCGCAGCGGCCCCCGGCCGCGCCGGGTGAGCGCGACGGCGGCGAGCCCTCCGACCAGCAGGGCGATCACGGTGGCGACGGCGGCGTAGCGCAGCGAGGTGCCCACCGCCTCCCAGGGCGCGACCGCGAAGGTGCCGCTCTCGGTGCCGGTCAACGCCCGGTAGTTGGCCAGGCCGTAGCCGTCCGGGGTGGAGAGCGAGCGCTCCACCAGCACCGCGAGCGGCAGCACAAGCAGCACCCCGATCACCGTCAACACGCCGCCGAGCAGGGCCCACTGGACGCGGCCGGCGGGCCGCCGGGCGGTGGTGGCCGGGTCGCGGAGCGCCAGGGTGCCCTCCCGGCGGCGCACCAGCCGGCCGTGCGCGCCGAGCAGCGCGGCGACGGCGGCGAACTGGAGCAGGGTGAGCACGGCGGCCGTCGGCAGGTCGAGCAGTTGGGCGGTCTGCCGGTAGATCTCCACCTCCAGGGTGGCGTACCTGGGGCCGCCGAGGATCTGCACGACGCCGAAGGAGGTGAAGGTGAAGAGGAAGACGAGCAGCCCGGCGGCGGCCAGCGCGGGGGCGAGCGCCGGCAGGGTGACGCGCCGCCAGGCGGCGAACCGGCCGGCGCCCAGCACCCGGGCGGCCTCCTCCTGCCGAGGGTCGAGCTGGGCCCAGAGACCGCCCACGGTGCGCACCACCACGGCGTAGTTGAAGAAGACGTGGGCGAGCAGGATGGCCCAGGCCGTGTTGTCGAGGCGCACCCCCCACAGCTCGTCGAGCAGCCCGCCCCGGCCGAGCAGGGCGAGGAAGGCCGCGCCGACCACCACGGTGGGCAGCACGAACGGCACGGCGACCACCGCATGCAGCAGCCGCTTGCCGGGGAAGTCGAGCCTGGCGAAGACGTAGGCGCCGGGCAGCGCCACGGCCAGCGTCAGCGCGGTGGAGGCCGCGGCCTGCCAGCAGGTGAACCACAGCACCCCGGCCAGGTCGGGGTCGGTCAGCACCTCGCCGACCGCGCCGAACCGCCAGGCGCCGTCCGGTCGCAGCCCGCGCCCCACGATGGCCGTCACCGGGTAGGCGAAGAACAGCGCGAAGAAGGCCAGCGGGGGCGCGAGGAGCGCGAGCCGGACGGCGAGGGAGCGGGTCACCAGGGGATCCCGGTCCGGCGGCTCACCTGACGACCAGCGAGGTCCAGGCGTCCACCCACTCCTCGCGGTGCTCGGCGATATCCGCGGGCTCCACCGACCAGGGCTCGTCCACGGTCGCGCCGTAGCGGGTGAACACCTCGGGCAGCTCGGTGTCCACCACCGGGTTGACGAACATCGCCATCGGCAGTTCCCGCTGGAACGCGTCGGTCAGGAGGAAGTCGAGCAGGGCCCGGCCGCCCTCGGGGTTGGCGGCGCCGTCGAGCAGCCCGGCGAACTCGATCTGCCGGAAGCAGGTGCCGGTGGCCACGCCGGTGGGTGCCTCGTCAGGCAGTTCCTCCGACTCCCCGCCGAAGGCGACCTCGGCGGGCGGGCTGCTGGCGTAGGAGACGACGAGCGGCCGGTCGCCAGACGAGCCGCCGGCGCCGGAGAAGCGCTCGTAGTAGGCCTGTTCCCAGCCGTCGACGACCTCCACGCCGTTCTCGGCGAGCCGCTGCCAGTACTCCTGCCAGCCGTCCTCGCCGTAGGCGTCGACGGTGGCGAGCAGGAAGCCGAGGCCGGGCGACGAGGTGGCGGCGTTCTCCACCACCAGCAGGTCGCGGTAGGCCGGGTCGGCCAGCTCGTCCAGGGTCTCCGGCGGGGCGAGGTCGTGCTCGGCGAAGTAGCCGCGGTCGTAGTTGACGCAGATGTCACCGGTGTCGATCGGGGTGACCCGGTGCTCGGCGGCGTCGAGTTGGAGCTCCTGCGGCACCCCGGCGAGGCCGGCGGCCTCGTGCGGGGTGAACACGCCGGCGTCCAGGGCCCGGGAGAGCAGCGTGTTGTCGACGCCGAAGAGCACGTCGCCCTGGGGGTTGCCGGCGGAGAGCACCGCCTGGTTGACGACGACCCCCGCGTCGCCGCCCCGCAGTGTCCGCACCCGGTAGCCGGTCTCCTCGGTGAAGGCGTCGAGCACCTCCTGCGGGATCTCGAAGGAGTCGTGGGTGACCAGGGTGACCTCGTCGCCCCCGCCGCCCTCGCCTTCGGCGGCGTCGTCGGACCCGCCGCCGCAGCCGGTGAGCACGGCGAGCCCGAGGGCGGTGACGAGGACGGCGGCGCGCCGCGGACGGGCGCGCCCCGGGTGGCTGCGATGCATGTGTGCCGCTCTTTCCGGGCCTTCTCCTGGCCGGCCGTGGACAGGCGGGCGCACGCATGCGTGAGAGACGTCCGAACTTCCTACCCAGCATGACCTGGGCGAGGTTCGAGGGTCTGCGGCCGGTGCCGCACTCTCAGCGCTGCGAGCGCTCCCCTGTCGGAATGTGTGGTTATCAGCCGACCACGATAGCAGCAGGCGGGCCGACTACCGCTCGGCCGCCGCCAGCTGGCCGCAGGCCCCGTCGATCTCCTGGCCCCTGGTGTCCCGCACGGTGACCGGCACGCCCTGCGCCTCGATCGCGGCGACGAAGGCCCGCTCGTCCTCGGGGCGGGACGCCGTCCACTGGGAGCCGGGGGTGGGATTCAGCGGGATCAGGTTGACGTGCGCGCCACGGCCCTTGAGCAGCCGGCCCAGCAGATCGCCCCGCCACGCCTGGTCGTTGATGTCCCGGATGAGGGCGTACTCGATGGAGATCCGGCGCCCCGAGCGGTCCGCGTACTCCCAGGCCGCGTCGAGCACCTCGCGCACCTTCCAGCGGGTGTTGACCGGCACCAGGGTGTCCCGCAGTTCGTCGTCCGGCGCGTGCAGCGAGACCGCGAGGCGGCAGGAGAGGCCCTCGTCGGCGAACCGGCGCATCGCCGGCACCAGGCCGACGGTGGAGACGGTGACGCCGCGCTGGGAGAGGCCGATCCCGTCCGGGCCGGGGTCGGTGAGCCGGCGGATGGCGCCGACGACCCGGCGGTAGTTGGCCAGCGGCTCGCCCATGCCCATGAAGACGATGTTGGAGAGCCTGGCCGGGCCGCCCGGCACCTCGCCGTCGCGCAGCGCCCGCATGCCGTCCACGATCTGGTGGACGATCTCTGCCGTCGACAGGTTGCGGTCGAGGCCGGCCTGGCCGGTGGCGCAGAACGGGCAGTTCATCCCGCAGCCGGCCTGCGAGGAGACGCACATGGTGACGCGGTCGGGATAGCGCATCAGCACCGACTCGACGAGCGTGCCGTCGTGCAGCCGCCACAGCGACTTGCGGGTGGCGCCGTCGTCGCAGCTGACGTGCCGCACCACCGTCATCAGCCGGGGCAGCAGGGCCTCGGCGAGCCGCTCGCGGGCGGCCGCCGGGATGTCCGTCCAGGAGGCGGGGTCGTCCGCGAACCGGCCGAAGTAGTGGCGCGACAGCTGCTTGGCGCGGAACGGCTTCTCGCCCAGCGCGACGACGGCCTCGCGCCGCTCGTCGGGGCTGAGGTCGGCGAGGTGCCGCGGGGGCCGGACGGCCCCGCGCGGCGCGACGAAGGTGAGCTCTCCTGGTACAGGCATGGTCGAACCAGTGTCGCAGATGCCACCGACACCCCGCGCCGCCGCCCGGCCCCCGGGCCTCCGGGGCCCGATCGGCCGGGAAGGACCGTCCTGGTCGGCCGGACCTGCCGACCAGGACGGCTCAGCCGGAGCCGACGAAGGCGAGCAGCAGCAGCCAGACCACCGGCGCGGTGGGCAGCAGCGAGTCGAGGCGGTCCATGATCCCGCCGTGCCCGGGCAGCAGCCGGCCCATGTCCTTGATGCCGAGGTCCCGCTTGATCATGGACTCGCCCAGGTCACCGAGGGTGGCGCTGATCGCCACGGCCAGGCCGAGCACCAGGCCCTGCCACCAGGTACCGCCGTCGATCAGGAACTCGGTGCACAGCGCGCCGCCCACCATGGCGAAGAGGATGCCGCCGAGCAGGCCCTCCCTGGTCTTGCCCGGGCTGATCCGGGGGGCGAGCTTCTTGCGGCCGAGCCGGTAGCCGACGGCGTAGGCGCCGGTGTCGCTGAACACGGTGAGGATCAGGAAGGTCAGCACCCGCTCGGCGCCGTCGTCCGCGGCGAGCATCAGGGCGACGAAGCTGGCCAGGAACGGCACGTAGAACGCGGCGAAGACGCCGGCCGTGACGTCGCGCAGGTAGTCCTCGGGCGGACCGGCCATCCGCCACACCAGCGCCGCGACGACCGTGAGCGCCATGGCCAGCCAGAGGCCGTCGGCGCCGCGGAAGTAGGCGAGGACCACCATGGCCGCGCCGCCCGCGGCGAGCGGCGGCAACGGCACGCGGATGAGCTTGCGTTCGGCGAGCCGCGAGGAGAGCTCCCAGAGCCCGACCACCACGGCCAGCGCTATGACGGCCAGGAAGGCGGGCTTGTAGGCGAAGAGGGAGGCCAGGACCACCGCGGCGAGGCCGAGCCCGACACCCACGGCGGCGCGCAGGTCGCGCCCGCCGCGATTCGCGGGCGGTCTCGGGCCGGAGCCGGCGTCGGGGCCGCCACTCGTGCCGGAGGGCGACTCCGTGCCGCCGTCGTGCCCGGCCTGGCTCGCGTAGCCGGCGGCCCGGGGTCGCCCCCAGGAGGATTCAGTCACGTCAGGTCAGACCTCGAGCAGTTCCGCTTCCTTGTGCTTCAACAGCTCGTCCACCTGGGCCACGTACTTGGCGGTGGTGTCGTCGAGCTCCTTCTCGCCGCGCCGGCCCTCGTCCTCGCCGACCTCGCCGTCCTTGACGGCCTTGTCGATGATCTCCTTGGCCTTGCGACGCACGCCGCGGATCGAGATCCTGGCGTCCTCGCCCTTGGACTTGGCGACCTTGATGTACTCCCGCCGGCGCTCCTCGGTGAGCTCGGGGAAGACCACGCGGATGATGTGGCCGTCGTTCGTCGGGTTGACGCCCAGGTCGGAATCCCGGATGGCCTGTTCGATGTTGCGCAGCGCGCTCTTGTCGAACGGGGTCACCACGGCCATCCGCGCCTCGGGAACCGAGAACGAGGCCAGCTGGTTGATCGGGGTCCTGGTGCCGTAGTAGTCGGCGAGGATCTTGTTGAACATCGCCGGGTGCGCACGGCCGGTGCGAATCGCGGCCAGATCCTCCTTGGCGACCACGACGGCCTTCTCCATCTTCTCCTCGGCCTCGAGGAGGGCTTCTTCGATCACCACGTGCTCCTGGTTCGATGTGAGTGTCTGTCAGGCCCGCCGGCCCTGGCTGTTGACGAGTGTGCCGATCTTCTCACCCTTCACCGCACGGGCGATATTGCCCTCGGCGAGCAGCTCGAAGACGAGGATGGGCAGTTTGTTGTCCCGGCACAGGGTGATGGCGGTGGAATCCGCGACCCTGAGGTCGCGGGTGATCACCTCGCCGTAGTCGAGCGCGTCGAACTTCACGGCGCCCGGGTTCTTGGCCGGGTCCGAGTCGTAGACGCCGTCCACCCCGTTCTTGCCCATCAACAGCGCCTCGGCGTGGATCTCCAGGGCACGCTGGGCCGCGGTGGTGTCGGTGGAGAAGTAGGGCATGCCCATGCCGGCGCCGAAGATGACCACGCGGCCCTTCTCCAGGTGGCGCACGGCGCGGAGCGGGATGTAGGGCTCGGCCACCTGGCCCATGGTGATGGCCGTCTGCACCCGGGAGTCGATGCCCTCCTTCTCCAGGAAGTCCTGGAGCGCGAGGCAGTTCATGACCGTGCCGAGCATGCCCATGTAGTCGGAGCGGGCCCGGTCCATGCCGCGCTGCTGCAACTCGGCGCCCCGGAAGAAGTTTCCGCCGCCGATGACGACGGCGATCTGCGCGCCGTCGCGGACCACGGCGGCGATCTCCCTGGCCATCTTGTGCACGACGTCTGGGTCGACTCCGAGCCCTCCGCCGCCCGCGAACGCCTCTCCCGACAGCTTGAGCAGGAATCGGCGGGGTTTGTCGTCCTGGTTCATGGAACTCTCCTCGTGCACATACCAAGGAGGCCACTGCCAGCGGGATGCGCGATCCCCTGTGCGAGCAATGGCCTCCTCGTCACCACTTCGGTCGCGCCGGCCGCTTGCCCGCGACCGGACGGCCTTCCGCCCGACAATAGCCGGGGTACGTCCGTTCCGTCGCCGACGGCGCGGCGGCTCGGGGCGCCCCGTTGACGCGCCGACGCGTCAGGCGCCGACGCGGAACCTGGCGAAGGCGGTCAGCGTGGCACCGGCCTCGGTCAGCACCTTCTGCACGGTCTTCTTGTTGTCCTTGGCGAACGCCTGGTCGAGCAGCACGTTCTCCTTGAAGAAGCCGTTGACCCGGCCCTCGACGATCCGCGGCAGGGCGGCCTCGGGCTTGCCCTCCTCGCGGGCCGTGGCCTCGGCGATGCGCCGCTCGCTCTCGACGACGTCCGCCGCCACGTCGTCCCGGCTGAGGAAGCGCGGGCCGAACGCGGCGATGTGCTGGGCGACGTCCTTGGCGACCTGGGCGTTCTCCTTCTCCAGCTGGACCAGCACGCCGACCTGCGGGGGCAGGTCAGGGCTGGTGCGGTGCAGGTAGGAGGCCACGTAGCCGCCCTCGTAGCGGGCGTAGCGGTCCAGGACGATCTTCTCGCCCAGGTTCGCGTTGGCCTCGTCCACGTAGACCTTGACGGTCTTGCCCGGCTCGATCTCGGAGTCGAGCAGGGCGGCCAGGTCGGCGGGGGCGGTGTCGAAGACGTGCTTGGCGATCGCGGCGGCGACGGCCTGGAACTTGTCGCCCTTGGCGACGAAGTCCGTCTCGCACTTGAGCTCGACCAGCACGCCGGACGCGTTGTCCTCGGCGATCAGCGCGACGACCGCGCCGTTCTCCGCGGTTCGGCTCTCCCGCTTGGCCACGCCCTTCTGGCCCTTGACGCGCAGGAACTCGACGGCCTTGGCGACGTCGCCCTCGGCCTCCTCCAGCGCCTTCTTACAGTCCATCATGCCGGCGCCGCTGAGCTCGCGGAGCTTCTTGACGTCGGCGGCGGTGAAGTTCGCCATCGTTACAGATTCTCTTCCGGAAGTCGTTCGGATCGCTTGCTCGCCCATGGGGCCGTGGCGCAGGCGACGGCGGACGGGGCCGAACCCCGCCCGCCGTCACCGCGGTTGTGCCGTGGTGCGTGAAGCCTCAGCCCTGCTCGGCGGGGGCTTCGGTCGACTCGGCCGCCTCGGCCGCCTCGGCCACCTCGGCCGCCTGGACCGGCTGCTCCTCGGCGGGCTTCTCCTGGGCCGGCTGCTCCTCGGCGGGCTTCTCCTCAGCGGCCTTCTCCTCGGCCGCCTTGCCCTCGGCGCCCTCGAGGAGCTCGCGCTCCCACTCCGGCAGCGGCTCGGCGGCCGGCTTCTCGCCGGTCTTCGCCTCGGCGGCGCCGGAGCGGGAGATCAGACCCTCGGCGACGCCGTCGGCGATCACGCGGGTGAGCAGCGTGACCGAGCGGATCGCGTCGTCGTTGCCCGGGATCTTGTAGTCGACCTCGTCGGGGTCGCAGTTGGTGTCGAGGATGGCGACGACCGGGATGTTCAGCTTGCGGGCCTCGCCGACGGCGATGTGCTCCTTCTTGGTGTCCACGATCCAGACGGCGCTGGGCACCTTCTGCATGTCGCGGATACCGCCGAGGGTCTTCTCCAGCTTCGCCTTCTCGCGGGAGAGGACCAGCAGCTCCTTCTTGGTGAGGCCGGAGGCCGCCACGTCCTCGAAGTCGATCTGCTCCAGCTCCTTGAGCCGCTGCAGCCGCTTGTGGACGGTGGAGAAGTTGGTGAGCATGCCGCCCAGCCAGCGCTGGTTGACGTAGGGCATGCCGACGCGGGTGGCCTGCTCGGCGATGGCCTGCTGGGCCTGCTTCTTGGTGCCCACGAACATGACGGTGCCGCCGTGCGCGACGGTCTCCTTGACGAACTCGTAGGCGCGGTCGATGTACGACAGCGACTGGAGCAGGTCGATGATGTAGATGCCGTTGCGCTCGGTGAAGATGAAGCGCTTCATCTTCGGGTTCCAGCGGCGGGTCTGGTGCCCGAAGTGGACGCCGCTCTCCAGCAGCTCCCGCATCGTGACGACGGCCATGGCCGTTCTCCTTGTTGACGCTCGGTTGTCCGCGCCGCCCGGCCGGGCGGCGCTCCTGATGCCCCGACGCGTTGCGCCATGGCGGGCCGCCGGAGACCGCCGGAAGACCGGGGGCGCCGACCACGCGCCATGGACCGAGATACGCGGCCACGGAAGTGCGGCGGTGAGACCGCCGCGCCGGAGTGGCGGGGCATGCGAGGTCGATCCGGGACCCCCGGATCGCCACCAGAAGTGTACGGGACCCGGGAAGGGCGGGCGACCGAGCCCTGGAGCGGACCGGGAGCGCACCGGGAGCGGGCGACGCGCGCCCCTCGTACGGGTGAGGAAGTTATCCACATTCGCCGGGTTTTCCACCAAGATCCACTTCTTCTCGCCGCCTCACGCACAGTCGGTGACGGAGGTGACACGGAAATGAATCATCGAGGAGCGTTGGGGCGTTTCGGGGAGGACGTGGCCGTCCGGCGGCTGCGGGACTCGGGGTTGACGGTGCTGGAGCGCAACTGGCGCTGCCGCGCCGGGGAGATCGACATCGTGGCCGGGGAGTCGGCCGGCGGCGGCACCGTGGTGGTCTGCGAGGTGAAGACGCGACGGATCGGCAGGCTGCCGCACTTCGAGCACCCGATGGCCGCGGTGACGCCGCGCAAGGCCGACCGGCTGAGGGAGCTCGCCGAGTGGTGGCTGAGCGAGCGCTGGCTCGCCAGGTTCGCCGCCCCGCCGCCTGGCGGGGTGCGGATCGACCTGATCGGGGTCCTGCTACCGCGGCGCGGCGCGCCGCTGGTCCAGCACGCGCGGGGGGTGGCGTGATGGCGTTCGCCCGCACCTGCGCGGTGGCCCTGGTGGGCGTGGAGGGCGTGGTCGTCGAGGTCCAGGCCGATCTGGAGCCGGGGGTCGCGGCCTTCTCCCTGGTCGGCCTGGCCGACAAGTCGTTGAGCGAGAGCCGGGACCGGGTGCGGGCCGCGGTGATCAACTCGGGGGCCCAGTGGCCGCAGAAGAAACTGACCGTGGGGCTGAGCCCGGCCGCGGTTCCCAAGTTCGGCAGCGGCTTCGACCTCGCCGTCGCCTGCGCGGTGCTGGCGGCGGCCGAGCGGATCGACCCGCGGTCCATCGCGGACCTGATGATGATCGGCGAACTCGCGCTCGACGGGCGGGTGCGCCCGGTGCGCGGGGTGCTGCCGGCGGTGCTCACCGCGGCGGACGCCGGCTACCGGCAGGTGGTGGTGCCCGAGCAGGCGGCGGCCGAGGCGGCCCTGGTGCCCGACGTGTCCGTGCTCGGGGTGCGCAGCCTGCGGCAGCTGATCGCGCTGCTGGCCGACGAGCCGGTGCCCGATGAGCCGGGCACGGTCGGGCCTGAGCCCGGCGGTCCTGAGGGGCGGCCGCGCGTCACGCTCGGCCCCGGCTGGGGCTACCCCCAGCCCGCCGGGGTGTACTGCGCGGCGGGCGGCCGGGCGGTGCCCGACCTGGTCGACGTGTCGGGCCAGCGGCTGGCCCGCCGGGCCCTCGAGGTGGCGGCCGCCGGCCGGCACCACGTCCTGTTCAAGGGCGCGCCGGGCGCCGGCAAGACGATGCTGGCCGAGCGGCTGCCCGGGCTGCTGCCGCCGCTGACCCACCAGGAGTCGCTCGAGGTCACGGCCGTGCACTCGGTCAGCGGCTCGCTGCCGCCCGGCCGCCCGATGATCGACCGGCCACCGTACTGCGCGCCCCACCACTCGGCCTCGATGGCCTCGCTGGTCGGCGGCGGCACCGGGCTGCCGCGCCCCGGGGCGATGTCCCTCGCCCACCACGGGGTGCTCTTTCTCGATGAGGCGGCCGAGATGAACTCCCAGGTGCTCGACGCGCTGCGCCAGCCGCTGGAGTCCGGATACGTGGTGGTGGCCAGGGCGGCCGGCATGATGCGGATGCCGGCCCGGGTGCTGCTCGTCCTGGCGGCCAACCCGTGCCCGTGCGGCCGGCACGGCTCGCCGGCTGGCGAGTGCGAGTGCATGCCGGCCACCGTCCGGCGCTATCGGGCGCGGCTCTCCGGGCCGCTGCTCGACCGGATCGACCTGCGGGTCCTGGTGGAGCCGGTGAGCCGGGCCGAGCTGGTGGCGGTGGCGGGCGGCGAGCCCACGGCCGCGGTGGCGGAGCGGGTGCTGGCGGCCCGCGAGCGGGCGGCCGCGCGGTACGACGGCGCGCCGTGGGCGACGAACGGGGAGGTGCCAGGACACGAGCTGCGCACCCGCTGGGCGCCGCCGCCCGGCGCGCTGGCCCGGGCCGAGCAGGACATGGACCGTGGGTTGCTCACGGCCAGGGGCCTGGACCGGGTGCTCCGCGTCGCGTGGACGGTGGCTGACCTGGCCGGCCACGACCGGCCCACCGCGGAGGACGTGGACGCGGCGCTCGAGCTGCGCACCGGGGTGCGGCGCGGCGCCGGCGTCGCGGGGAGCCTGCCGTGACGGCGGCGCGGGTGGCGCCCGCGCCCCGGCGGCCGGTCACCGGGGAGTGCCGGCTGGCGCGGGCCGCGTTGACCAGGCTCGCCGAGCCGGGGGACGAGCAGTTGGGGCGCTGGCTCGCGGAGTTCGGCCCCGAGGAGGTCTGGCGGGCGGTGCGGGCCGGCGATCGGCTGCCAGGGGCGAGCCGGGACCGCTGGGCGGGGCTGCGGCTGCGCGCCAGGCGGGCCGATCCGGGGCGGGATCTGGCGGCGATCGCCGCGCTCGGCGGGCGGTTCCTGTGCCCGGGAGACCGGGAGTGGCCGAGCCAGCTGGGCGATCTGGGGCCGGCAGGTCCCGTGGGTCTCTGGGTGCGCGGCCCCTGCTCGCTGCGGTTCACGGCGCTGCGCTCGGTGGCGCTGGTCGGCTCGCGGGCCTGCAGCGACTACGGGGCGCACGTCGCGACCGAGTTCGCGGGGGCGCTGGCCGAGCGGGGCTGGGCGGTGGTCTCCGGCGCGGCCTACGGGGTGGACGGCGCGGCGCATCGCGGCGCGCTGGCGGTGGGCGGCACCACCGTCGCGGTGCTGGCCTGCGGGGTGGACGTGGGCTATCCAGCGGCGCACCGGGAGCTGCTCGACCGGATCGCGGGCGGCGGGCTGCTGATCGCGGAGCTGCCGCCTGGCGAACATCCGACGCGGGCCAGGTTCGTCGAGCGGAACCGGCTGATCGCCGCGTTGACCAGGGGCACGGTGGTGGTGGAGGCGGCGCGGCGCAGCGGTTCGCTGGTGACCGCCCGACACGCGAGCCGGCTCGGGCGGCATCTGATGGCGGTGCCAGGACCGGTCACGTCGAGTCTGTCGGCCGGCACGCACCGGCTCATCCGGGAGGCGGCCGTGCTGGTGTCCGACGCGGCCGAGGTCATCGAACTGGTGGGGGTCATGGGTGAGTTGCGGCCCGAGGAGGTGAGCCCCGCGGTGCCGAGGGAGTTGCTGGCACCGGAGACGGGTCGGGTGTTGGAGGCGTTGCCGGCCTGGGGCGCGCTGGGCGCGGAGGAGGTCGCGCGCCGGGCGTGCACGGGAGAGCCCACCGCGCTCGCCCGGCTGCGCGAGCTGAGCTGTCTGGGTTTCGTCGAACGGGTTGGCGAACGTTGGCAGTTGTCGCGACCCGGCGGCCGACACGCGGACGGCGAGGATCCACCGGGAAGTGGCGACGCGTAACACCACGGTGCGGGCAGCGGAACGTATCTGCGCATAGCCGATCACCGCCCACATGCGCAACGCGACCCGACAGTCACGCTACGCTCACAGGGTTCTGTCGACAGAACCGCTTCCCCGTACACACATCCCCCGCAGATCCCCCCGCAGGTATTCCCGCAGAACGGCTCAAGACGACGCATGCCACAGCACTCCTCCGGGCCCCGGCACGCGGCTCCGGCGGCTCCGGCCGCGCCGGAGGGCGCCACCGCTCCGACCGCGCCGACCGCGCTCGACGAGCTGTGGCGTTCGTACAAGACCAGCGGCGACGAGCGGCTGCGCGAGCAGCTGATCCTGCACTACTCGCCGCTGGTCAAGTACGTGGCGGGCCGGGTCAGCGTGGGGCTCCCGCCCAACGTGGAGCAGGCGGACTTCGTGTCGTCCGGGGTGTTCGGCCTGATCGACGCGATCGAGAAGTTCGATCCCGGGCGGTCCATCAAGTTCGAGACGTACGCGATCACCCGGATCCGCGGGGCCATGATCGACGAACTCCGGGCACTGGACTGGATTCCCCGCTCGGTGCGGCAGAAGGCCCGGGCCATCGAGCGGGCGTACGCCACCCTGGAGGCGTCGCTGCGCCGCACCCCCTCGGAGTCCGAGGTGGCCGAGGAGATGGAGATCTCCCTGGAGGAACTGCACGGCGTGTTCAGCCAGTTGTCGCTGGCCAACGTGGTGGCCCTGGAGGAGCTGCTGCACGCGGGCGGCGAGGGCGGCGACCGGCTCAGCCTGATGGACACGCTGGAGGACACCGCGGCCGACAACCCGGTGGAGGTCGCGGAGGACCGGGAGCTCCGCAGGCTGCTGGCCCGCGCGGTGAACACCCTGCCCGACCGGGAGAAGACGGTGGTCACGCTCTACTACTACGAGGGGCTCACGCTGGCCGAGATCGGCGAGGTGCTGGGGGTCACGGAGAGCCGGGTGAGCCAGATCCACACCAAGTCCGTGCTCCAACTCCGCGCCAAACTCGCCGACGTGCACGGCTGAGCCCGGCGCCCCGTCGGTCCTGTGCCGCACGGGCGGCCGACGCTCTACAGTGAGGGCGTGCCCAGGATCCGAGCGGCCACGGTGGCCGAGCACCGGAGAATCCAGCGCGGCGCCCTGCTGGACGCCGCCAGGTCACTGTTGTCCGAGGGCGGGGTCCGCGCGCTGACCTTCCCGGCGCTGGCCGAGCGCACCGGCCTGGCCCGCTCCTCCGTGTACGAGTACTTCCGCTCAAGAGCCGAGCTGGTCGAGGCGCTCTGCGCGGACGATCTCCCCCGCTGGACGGCCGAGGTGGCAGCGGCGATGGCGGCGGCCGACACCCCCGCCGACCGGCTCGCGGCCTATGTGCGGCACCAGTTGGCGCTCGCGGCGGACGGGCGGCACCTGGCCGTGATGGCGATCGCGGCGGGCGAACTCGACGCGGCGGCCAGGGCCGGCACCCGCCCGGACCCGGCGTGGGAGCGGATCAGGGCCGCGCACGGCGGCCTCGTCGACCTGGTGGTCGGCGTGCTCGCGGACCTCGGGCACGAGGACCCCCGGCTGGTGGCCCGGCTGCTCCAGGGCATGATCGACGCCGCCGTCCGCCGTGGCCAGGACCCGGGCGTCGCCGAGGTCGCGGTCCGAATGGCCCTACACGGCGCCGCCCCCGTCGCCCGCCCCGCCGTCGGGGAGCGGAACGCCCTCGGTGGGCAGCAGCCTGACGGGCCCGGCGCCTAGCAGGTGCGCGGGCAGCAGCGAGAGCGGATCGAGATAGGTCTCGCCGCGCAGCAGCCCCCAGTGCAGGCAGGCCGAGGGGCAGTGGAAGGGCCCGGCGGCCAGCTCGCCGACCAGCTGGCCGGCCGACACCCGCTCCCCCACCTCGACCGCCGCCAGCACCGGCTCGTGGGTGATCCGCAGCGGCGGCGAGCCCCCGTCGTCCAGCTCGATGGTGAGCACCCCGCGCCCGGCGACCTGGCCCGCGAACGCCACCCGGCCGGACGCCGCCGCCCGGACCTCGGCGCCGCGCGCGGTGGCCAGGTCCACCCCGCGGTGCCCGGCCGCCCAGGGCGTCGGCGGCGGATCCCAGAGCCCCACCACCACGGGCCGCGGCCCACCGGCGGGCCCGGGCACCGGCCAGCCGGCGGCCGGCCGGGACTCGCCCACCGCCGACTCCACCGGAGCCGGGTCGGCGGGGACCGGGTCGGTGGGAGCCCCGCTCGCGGCGGGCGCGGCGAGGAGGAACAGGGAGAGCAACGGCGTCAACGGGGTCAACGCGGACAACACGGTCATGCGCTCAGGCTGCCGCCTCCACGCCCTCACACGGGGAACCGGCCGCTTTCCTGTGGACAACCGGCGATCCCTGGACGACGCCGTCGCCCGTACGGGTGAGACCGGAGCGTCAGGTGCCACGCGCGCCGCCGAAGCCGGAATCCTCCGGCAGATCGAGCTCGCTCCGGTTCAGCTCCTCGATGTTCACGTCCTTGAACGTGAGCACCCGCACCTGCTTCACGAAGCGGGCCGGCCTGTACATGTCCCACACCCAGGCGTCGGCCATGGAGACCTCGAAGAACACCTCACCCTGGACGGAGTGCACCTGCATCTCGTAGTCGTTGGTGAGGTAGAAACGCCGCTCGGTCTCGATCACATACGTGAATAGCCCGACCACGTCCCGGTACTCCCGGTAGAGCTTGAGCTCCATCTCGGTCTCGTACTTTTCGAGGTCCTCGGCACTCATGGCGTGATCCCCTTCAGCCGTGCGTTCCCTCATTGTGCGCCACCGGAGGCGTCGGCACGCCACGGCGGTCCGACCGAGCCCGCCCCAGCCGACCCGCGATCGGCCCGTAGAGCGCCCCGCAGACGATCAGCAGGGCGCCGGCCCCGGTCGCGAACGCCAGCGGCCCCAGCGGCCCCGCCCCCGACACCCCGCCCGGCAGCACGGCGAAGCCCGTGGCCCTGGGCAGCGTGCCGAGCCGGTCGAACGGCCAGACGGTGGCCTCCACCCGCCCCGACACCGCCGACACCGGCACCGTGCCCGGGTCGGAGTCGGTGAGCTGGTTCCGGGAGTCGAGTGAGTCCACCCGGTCGTCGCCGAGCAGGAAGATCTCCCCGTCCGGCACGGTGGCCTCGTACTGCGTGCCCATGGCGTCGTACGCCTGGTCGACGTACGGCTCGTCGATCGGCTCACCGTTCACCGTCAGCTGGCCGCTCTCGTCGCAGCACGCCACGGTGTCCCCGCCGACGCCCACCACCCGCTTGATCATCGGCAGGTCGCCCCAGGTCGCGTCGCGGAAGACCACCACGTCCCCGCGCCGCACCTCGGTGCCGTCGACGCGCTGGGCCAGCACCCGGTCGCCCGCGGTCACCGCGGGCGACATCGAGTTCGTCGGCACCGTGTAGGGCTGGTAGAGGAACGCGGCGAGCACGAACCCGCCGAGGAACAGCGCACAGCCCACCCCGACGGCCACCGCGGACAACCTCCGCCCAAGCCGCCCACCACGCTCCGGCGTTCCGCTCATCCCGCCCCGCCCCTCCCGCTCACACGTCAGGAGGTGACCCTACCCAGCGGCGAGGCAGGCGGTCAGCCCCTTTCCGCCACGTTGGGGTCCGCCACGCCGGGATCGCTCGCGGCCTCGCCGCTCCCGGCCGCCGCGGAGTCCGCCGACGCCACGGCCTCGCGGGCCAGGATCCGGCGGCGCCGCCACAGCACCAGCGGCAGCGCCGTGGCCAGGCCGATGGCGCCGGGGCCGACGAGGCCCGCCGCGCTCTGCACCGAGTCGAACGACGAGGGCACCGGCAGCGTCGACCAGCGGTTGATCGGCCAGGCGATCACGATGGCCCGGCCCACCACGTCCTCCTCGGCGACGGTGCCGCGCCCCTCCAGGTTCTGGTGGTAGCGCGAGTCGAGCGAGTCCTGCCGGTGGTCGCCCATCACCCACAGCCGGCCGTCGGGCACCGTGATCGGCCCGAACGGACGGTCGCCACAGGGCGTGTTGCCCGGGAACAGGTAGGAACTCTCGTCGACCGGCTCTCCGTTGACCATCACCTGGCCGCCGTCCTGACACTCCACGGTGTCCCCGCCGACCGCGATGACCCGCTTGATCAGGTCCTGGTCCTCGGCGGACGGCATCAGCCCGATCCAGCTCAACGCGTCCTGGACGGCCGCGCCGAAGCCGCCGTTCGAGGGGGTGTCGCCGAGCCAGCCGTCCGGGTCGTGGAAGACGATCACCTCGCCGCGCTCCGGCTCCGCGCCGAACCACGGCGTGAGCTTGTCCACCAGCACCCGGTCGCCGCGCTGCAGCGTGTTCTGCATCGAGTTCGACGGGATCGAGAACGCCTGCACCAGAAACGTCTTGATCAGCAGGGCCAACACGATGGCGATGCCGATCAGGATCGGCAGCTCCTTCCAGAACGACCGCTGCTTGGCGCCGCGGGCCGCCTTCGCCGCGGCTCCGTCCTCGTCGGCCGCCTCGCCCTCGGGACCGCCGCCCTCACGCTCCCCTGTCGCGCCGCCAGGGCCGCTCGCAGGCACATCCGCGCCATGCTCCGAGGAACCGGCCGACTCGTCCTCCCGACGTGGGGGCTCTCCGCCGGATGCCTCGGAACCCGGAGCCGCCGGACGCTCCTCGGGGTCCTCCGCGCCGGACCGCGCACCCACCGCAATCTCCCCCACTTCCGCTCCTCACGCTCCGCTCCGGTCCGCCCGGCCTCCGTGACAGACTCACCACTCCCATAACGAGCGGAAGTTCCGCAGGGCTCGGGAGTCGCAGGATTTCACCATCATTCTCGCCCGCACGCACCGGCCCGGCGCTCGCCGCGCCGACGGCCGGCACCTCGCCGGGCTCCGGCACCGCGGAGAACGACTCGGTGCCGCCCAGGCCGCTCCAGTGCGAGAAGGGCCAGGCGATCACCACGGCGCGGCCGACCACCAGGTCGACCGGCACCGTACCCTGCCCCTCCTCCTCCAGGTGGTAGCGGGAATCCGCCGAGTTGGAGCGGTGGTCGCCCATCACGAAGAGCCGCCCCTCGGGGACGGTCACGTCGAACTCGATCTGGGAGGGCGCGTCACCCGGGTTCAGGTACGGCTCGTCGACGGGCGTGCCGTTGACGGTGACCCGGCCCTCCGCGTCGCAGCACGCCACGGTGTCGCCGCCCACCGCGATGACCCGCTTGATCAGGTCCTGGTCGTCGTCGGAGGGCAGCAGCCCGATCCAGGTCAGCAGGTCCTTGGCCTGTGAGATGCCGATCGGGTCGTCGGAGCCGGTGCTCTGCCCGGTCTCGAGCCAGCCGCCGGGGTCGCGGAAGACCACCACGTCGCCGCGCTCCGGCTCCCAGCCGAACCAGGGGGTGAGCTTGTCGACCAGCACCCGGTCGTTGATCCGGATCGTCTGCTCCATCGACCCCGAGGGGATCACGAAGGCCTGCACCAGGAACGTCTTGAGCGCCAGCGCGATCAGCAGCGCGGTGACGATCAGGATCGGGATCTCCCGCGTGGTGCGCAGCCGCCGGCGCCGCTTGATGCGCCTGGCCGCCCGCCGCCGGTCCGCCCGCCCCTCGCCCGGGCCGCGCAGCGTCCGCGGCGACTGGGGTGACTGGGGTGACGACGCCGTGGCCGGTTCGGCGGCCGGTTCGGGTTCCGGCTCGCGCCGCCGGCCGCCGCCGGGCGCTGGCTCCGGCTCCGGCTCCGGCTCCGGCTCGACCGCGCCCCAGACCTGGCCGGTGGCGCCGCCGGGCAGCTGGGTGCTCCGGGGCGGAAAACCCCGCGTCTCGGGGAGCGCCCCGCCGGGCGGCGGGGTCACTCGGGGCGGGAAGCCCCTGGTCTCCGGCAGCTCGGCCGAGTCCCCGAAATCCGGCCCCGCCGCGGGTGGCGGGGGCTCGGCACGGGGCGGGAAGCCCCTGGTCTCCGGCAGCTCGGCCGGCTCGCCAGGGCGCTCGCCGCGCAGCGGCACGCCGTCGGCGCGCCGCTGCCCGCCGGCCCGGCGCCGCCCCGCCCTGCCCCGCCCGCGGTCACCCATGGTCCGGCCGGAGGGAGCTCCAGCGGCCTATCGGCCAGCCGATCCAGTCGACCCGGCCGATGACTCTGTCCTCGGAGACGGTCCCGCCTCCCGGGGAGCCCAGATACTCCCGGGAGTCCGCCGAGTCAGAACGGTGGTCACCCATCACCCACAACCGTCCCTCAGGCACTTGGATATCAAACCTGACATTCGAAGGCTCGTCCCCCGGATAGAGATAGTGCTCGTCCAGGGGTTGCCCGTTGACGGTGATGCGCCCCTCGGCGTCGCAGCAGGTCACCCGGTCTCCGCCGATGCCGATGACCCGCTTCACGTAGTCGCTCTCGGACGAGGTGCCGAGCCCGACCGCCGCGATCGCGCCCCGGACCAGGCCGACCAGCGGCCCGTCGTCCGAGGACGCGGCGTCGAAGGAGCCGGCCCCGTCGAAGACGATGACGTCGCCGCGACGCACCTCGCCGCCGAACCGGTAGGCCAGCTTGTTCACCAGCACCCGGTCCCCCACCTGGAGCGTGCCCTCCATGGAACCGCTCGGGATCACGAACGGCTGCACCACGTAGGCGCTGGTCAGCGAGGTGATCAACACCGTGCTCAGCAGCACGACCACCCAGAAACGCACTGAGCGCGACCACCGCAGCCAGGCCCGCCTGGGGGCCGGCGCGGGGTCGCGCTCCGGAAGCCGTGCGTCGGAATCGGTCACGCCGTATGGTAACCGGCCCGCCGCGCGCGTCAGTTCTCGCGCTTCTCCTTGATCTTGGCCGCCTTGCCCCGCAGGTTGCGCAGGTAGTACAGCTTGGCGCGACGGACGGCGCCACGGGTGACGACGTCGATCTTCTCCACGACCGGGGTGTGCACCGGGAAGGTGCGCTCGACGCCGACGCCGAAGCTGACCTTGCGGACCGTGAAGGTCTCGCGGACGCCGGAGCCCTGGCGGCGGATGACCACGCCCTTGAACTGCTGCACGCGGGAGCGGTTGCCCTCGATGACGCGGACGTGGATGTTGACCGTGTCACCGGGCCGGAAGGCGGGGATGTCGTCGCGCAGGGACGCTGAGTCGACGCTGTCGAGGAGGTTCATGACCTGCTGCTCTCCGTCGTCGATGCCACAGGCCATCGACGGAACGTTGGATGGATGGTGATGATCGGCTCGCTCCCCCCGGCGGGCGGCGTTCCCCCTGTGGCAGGGTCGCGCGCCGGATGTGAACTGAGCCAGCCGCCTATTCTTCCACGCCGTTCGACGGGCGCCAAAATCGGCCGTCGGCGCCCTGCCGCCAGCCGAGCCAGGCCAGCGTCTCCCGGTCGTGCTTGTCGAACGCCTCGGGATCACAACTCTCGATCAGGTCGGGCCTGTTGAGCGTGGTGCGGCGCAGCGCCTCGTCCCGGCGCCAGCGGGCGATCCGCCCGTGGTGGCCGCTGATCAACACCTCGGGCACCTCGCGGCCGCGCCACTCGGGCGGCTTGGTGTACACCGGCCCCTCGAGCAGCGCCGCCATCGCGCCGGGCGCGAACGAGTCGTCCCGGTGGGATTCCGCGTTGCCGAGCACCCCGGGCAGCAGCCGGGCGACGGCCTCGACCATGACCAGCACCGGGGCCTCGCCGCCGGCCAGGACGTAGTCGCCGATCGAGACCTCGCGGACGTCGAGCCGGGAACCGTACTCCTCGATCACCCGCCGGTCGATGCCCTCGTAGCGGGCGGGCGTGAACACCAGCCAGGGCGCCCCCGACAGCTCGACGGCCAGCTCCTGGGTGAACGGGCGGCCGCTGGGCGTCGGCACCACCACCACCGGGTCGGCCGCCGGCCGCTCGCCGGCCAGCAGCGCGTCGAGCGCCTCGCCCCAGGGCTCGGGCTTCATGACCATGCCGGGGCCGCCGCCGTAGGGGCTGTCGTCCACGGTGTGGTGCCGGTCGTGCGTCCAGCCGCGCAGGTCGTGCAGCCGGACGTCGAGCAGCCCGCGCGCCCTGGCCTTGCCGAGCAGCGAGACGTTCAGCGGTTCCAGGTACTCGGGGAAGATCGTGATGACGTCGATGCGCATCGGTCAGTCCTCGTCGAGCAGCCCGGGCGGCGGGGCGATCACGACGCGGCGCGCGTCGATGTCGATCTCGGGGACGAACTCGGCGACGAACGGCACGAACGCCTCGCCGCCGTCCGTCCTGCTCACCACGAGGAGGTCCTGGGCCGGCAGGTGGGCGATCTCGCCGACGGTGCCGACGGTGTCGCCGCCCGTGGTGACCACGGTCAGCCCGACCAGCTGGTGGTCGTAGAACTCCTCCGGATCCGCCGGCTGCTCGTCCGGGTCGACCTCGGCGAGCAGCAGCGTGTTCCGCAGGGCCTCGGCTGCGGTGCGGTCGCCGACGCCGACGAAGCGCAGCAGCAGCCGGCCGCTGTGCACCCGGCCGCTCTCGATGGTCAGCGGCCCGACGGCCGGTGGGTCGGTGGCCAGGACGCTGCCGGGCGCCAGCCGCCTCTCCGGCTCGTCCGTGCGGACCTCGACGGAGACCTCACCCCTGATGCCGTGGGCGCGGCCGATGCGGGCGACGACCAGTTCCACTGTGCTTCCCGTCCTCGCGTTCTCGATCTCTACGTCCTGGCACACGAGGGGCCGGGAGCGGCTTGTCGCCACGCCCGGCCCCTCGTGCGCTGCCGTTCGCGCTCTCAGCGGACCTCGTCCGCGTCGACCAGGTCGACGCGGATGCCCTTCCCGCCGAGCGCGCCCACGACCGTGCGCAGCGAACGCGCGGTACGGCCGTTGCGGCCGATGACCTTGCCGAGGTCGTCGGGGTGTACCCGAACCTCGAGCACGCGCCCGCGGCGCAGGGTGCGCGAGGCGACCTGGACCTCATCGGGATTGTCGACGATGCCCTTGACCAGGTGCTCCAGGGCCTCTTCGAGCATTCTCAGCCCTCGGTCGACTCGGCCGGGGCCTCAGCCTCGGCGTCGGCCTTCTTGTCGGCCTTCCTGGCCTTCGGGGTGATGGCCTCACCCCGACTCGAGTCGCCACCCGAAGCCTTCGCGGCGGCCTCGAAGAGGACTCGCTTGTCCGGCTTGGGCTCGGCGACCTTCATCGGCGGCGGCGCCGGCAGGTTCTTGAACTTCTGCCAGTCACCGGTGACCTTGAGGATGGCCAGCACCGGCTCGGTCGGCTGAGCGCCGACGCCGAGCCAGTACTGCACGCGCTCCGAGTCGACCTCGATGCGCGAGGGGTTCTGCACCGGGTGGTACAGGCCCAGCTCCTCGATGGCGCGGCCGTCCCGGCGGGTCCGGGAGTCCGCGACGATGATGCGGTAGTGCGGCGAACGGATCTTGCCCAGTCGCTTCAGCTTGATCTTGACTGCCACGGGTGTGGTGTCTCCTGCGTGTGTGACGAGTGAGCCGCGCGGGCGACCGCGTGGGGTTGCGACGCCGGGGGCCCGGTGGACACGTCAGCCGGAGGAGAGAGGGTCCTGTGCGACTGCCGAGTTCAGCCGCCCATTCTGCCACAGGCCGTCAGTGGGCGGCTGCCACGGTCAGTGCCTCCGCGATCTGGAACGGCTTCTTGCAGGCTCCGCAGACGATCGGCGCCTGCGCCAGAACGGACGGGACGACCCGGACGTTCCGCCCGCACTCGCACACGGCCTTGACTCGGACGCCCCCGCCCGATGAGCCGTGTCGCGCGGCGGGGCCGCGGAAGGTTCGCTTGGTGTCCGTCGCCGTCGCCACCACGTGCGCCTTGAGCGCCCGCTGCAGCCGCTCGGCGGTGGGCCGATAGCGACGTCTGGTCTCGGGGGTCATGGTGACGAGCGAGAAGCCGCTGCTCGGATGGGGATCCTCTCCGTGGTCGAGACCGAGCTCCTCGGCGATCGCGAGAAAACGGCGGTTGTGGTAGCGACCGGCACGAGAGGTGTCCCTGACCCCTCGTGCGGCGGCGATGCCGTGCACGGCTTCGTGCAGCAGCCTTTCGAAGGAGAGCTCGGAGCCACAGGCGGACGAGGACTCTCCGATCAGCGATTCGGGCGCGGCCAGATCCGGCAGCTCCGGGTGGTGCCGTTGAATATCGGCCCACGCGTGTGCCAGCTCGGCGGCGAGAACTGGTGGTGTCGTGCTCACGTCGTACCTAACGAGCAAGTCCCCTGGTGTGTTCCGATTCCGGGTCAAGTCCCCGAATTTGCACTTACCAGTCAGTTCACCGCCAATGCGGGCGCCTTGCGGCGGGCTCGACGGGAACCGGCGCCTCTTTGACGGCGGCACATGCCAGACGGTTCCACTCCCGCCGGGTCCTCGTGGCGACGGATCGGCCGGAGGGGCGAGCATAACGAGCGCCCCACCCGCCCCAACGGGCGGGTGGGGCGGAAGGACACCATCCCCGTGGGGGTCAGTAGGCGCGGCCCACGACCGCGATGTTGCCCGGGGTGTCGGTGGAGGCCGGGACGGAACCGTCCTCGGCGACCAGGCAGCGCACCGAGACCGCGTCCTGGGCGAGGCGGGCCTCGCCCTCCGGGCCGAGGTCGGCCCACGGGATGCGGGCCCAGCCGCCGGCCTTGGCGGCCTCGACGGCCTCCGCGATGGTCGACACGTCGGAGGTGCGGGACTCGCGCCGCTCGCGCGACTGGCGGAGCAGCAGCTCCTGGTCATCGTCGAGCATGCCGGGCAGCAGCTTGGCCAGCGCGTCGATGGCGACCGGCTCCTTGCCGCCGGGGATCCGGCGGGCCAGCATCGCAGTGTCGGCGGCCACGTCGCGCGGGCCGATCTCCACCCGCACCGGGACACCCTTCAGCTCCCAGTCGACGGCCCGGCGGCCGAACGGGGTGTCGGTGCGGTCGTCGACCTCGGTCCTGATGCCGGCGGCGGTCAGCGTGGCGCCGATCTCCCGCACCTTGGCCAGCACGGCCGGGTCGTCCTTGATCGCCAGGACCACGACCTGGGTGGGCGCGAGCCGCGGCGGCACGCGCAGCCCGTTGTCGTCGCCGTGGGACATGATCAGGCCGCCGACCATGCGGGTCGAGGCGCCCCAGGAGGTCTGCCAGACGAGCTCGCGCTCGCCGTCGGCCGCGAGGAAGCGGGTGTCGAAGGCGCGGGCGAAGTTCTGGCCGAGCTCGTGGCTGGTGCCCATCTGGAGCGCCTTGCCGTCGCCCATCATGCCTTCGAGGGTGCGGGTGTTGATGGCCCCGGCGAACCGCTCGGCCGGCGACTTGATGCCGAGCACGGTGTCGATGGCGAGCACGTTCTCCATGAAGTCGGCGTAGACCTCGTGGTGGATCCGGGCCGCGAAGTCACGGGCGTCCTCGAAGCTGGCGTGCGCCGTGTGGCCCTCCTGCCAGAGGAACTCGGTGGTGCGCAGGAAGATCCGCGGCCGCATCTCCCAACGGACCACGTTGGCCCACTGGTTGAGCAGCAGCGGCAGGTCGCGGTAGCTCTGGATCCACTTCGAGAAGTACTCGTTGATGATCGTCTCCGAAGTGGGCCTGACGACCAGCGGCTCCTCGAGCTGCTTCCCGCCGCCGTGGGTGACCACCGCGAGCTCGGGCGCGAAGCCCTCGACGTGCTCGGCCTCCCTGGTGAGGAAGGACTGGGGGATGAACAGCGGGAAGTACGCGTTGCGGGCGCCCGCGGCCTTGATGCGGCCGTCCAGCTCCTGCTGCATCCGCTCCCAGAGCCCGTACCCGTACGGTCGGATGACCATGGTGCCGCGACCCGGGCCGTTGTCGGCCAGCTCGGCCTTGCTGATCAGGTCCTGGTACCAGCGCGGGAAGTCCTCCGCCTGGGGGGTGAGTACGGGAGCCTTAGCCATGCCGCAGATGGTACGGGGCCCGGGCGCCCTGGTGTGAATCGGTTATCCCCAGGACGCCCGGCCGCCCGGCCGGCGTCACTTCGGGGGCAGCATGTCCCGGAACTCCTTGGGCAGTTCGAAGTTGCCCGGGTCCTGGTCGGCACCCGGCAGACCGAAGGCGGCACCCTCGCCCTGCCGCTGCGAGGCGGCGTCCTCCTCGGCGCGGCGCTTCATCGGGTTGCCCGAGCGGCGGGCCCCCTTGCCCTTCTTCTGCTGCTTGGCCTTCTTGCGGGCGCCGCCGCCCAGGCCGGGGATGCCCGGCATGCCGGGCATCCCGCCGCCCTGGGCCATCCTGGACATCATCTTGCGGGCCTCGAAGAACCGCTCCACCAGGCCCTTGACGGCGCTGACGTCGACGCCGGAGCCGCGGGCGATCCTGGCGCGGCGCGAGCCGTTGATCATCTTGGGGTCGGCGCGCTCGCCCGGGGTCATGGACTTGATGATGGCGGCGGTGCGGTCCACCTCGCGCTCGTCCAGGTTGTTGATCTGCTCCCGCATCTGCCCCATGCCGGGCATCATGCCGAGCAGCTTGGAGATCGAGCCCATCTTCCTGACCTGCTCCATCTGGGCCAGGAAGTCGTCAAGGGTGAACTCCTTGGGGCCCTTGGCCAGCTTGCTGGCCAGCGCCTCGGCCTCCTGCTGGCTGAAGGTGCGCTCGGCCTGTTCGATGAGGCTGAGCACGTCGCCCATGCCCAGGATCCGGGAGGCCATCCGGTCCGGGTGGAAGGCGTCGAACTCGTCCAGCTTCTCGCCGTTGGAGGCGAACATGATCTGCCGGCCGGTGACCTGCGCGATGGAGAGCGCGGCACCGCCGCGGGCGTCGCCGTCGAGCTTGGAGAGCACCACGCCGTCGAAGCCGACGCCGTCACGGAAGGCCTCGGCGGTGGTCACCGCGTCCTGACCGATCATGGCGTCGACCACGAACAGGATCTCGTCGGGCCTGACCGCGTCCCTGATGTCGGCGGCCTGCCGCATCAGCTCCTCGTCGATGCCCAGGCGACCCGCGGTGTCGACGATCACCACGTCGTGCTGCTTGTCGCGGGCGAAGGCGATCGAGTCCTCGGCGACCTTGACCGGGTCGCCCACGCCGTTGCCCGGCTGGGGCGCGAAGATCGCCACCCCGGCGCGCTCGGCGACGACCGTGAGCTGGTTGACCGCGTTGGGGCGCTGGAGGTCGCAGGCGACCAGCAGCGGGGTGTGGCCCTGGCCGCTGAGCCAGCGGCCCAGCTTGCCCGCGAGGGTGGTCTTGCCCGCGCCCTGGAGGCCAGCGAGCATGATCACGGTCGGCGGGTTCTTGGCGAACCGCAGCCGCCTGGTCTCGCCGCCGAGGATGCCGACGAGCTCCTCGTTGACGATCTTGATGACCTGCTGGGCCGGGTTGAGCGCCTTGGACACCTCGGCGCCCTGGGCACGCTGCTTGACCTGCGCGATGAAGGCGCGCACCACGGGGAGCGCGACGTCCGCCTCGAGCAGCGCGATGCGGATCTCGCGCGCCGTGGCGTCGATGTCCGACTCGCTCAGTCGGCCCTTGCCCCTGAGGTTCTTGAACGTTGCCGCGAGGCGGTCGGAGAGTGTGTCGAACACGGCGCTGGCGGATCCTTACAATCGGCGGTCATCTCGAAGGCGGTGCCCTCCAGCGTATAGGCCCGGCGCCGGTGCGGGCAGCCCGCTGTGCCATGCCCTGCGGGCGGCCCGGGCCCGGCGAACGATTCCCGGCGGGCTACAACGCGCCCGCGGCATCCCGGGCGGCCGCGTCCGCCCGTGCCGGGGGAGCACGGAGCGCCAGCCTGCCGTGCGCCGCGTGCGGGCCGCCGCGCGCCGTGGCCGGCTGGCCGGCTAGCCGGCCAGCGCGCGTTGCAGGTCGCGGGCGAGCGCCACCGCCTCCTCGTCGGGCAGCGGGGCGCCGTCGGGGCCCGTGACGTAGAACGCGTCCACGGCGTTGGCGCCCAGCGTGCTGACGTGCGCGCTGCGCACCCGGGCCCCGGCCGCGTCGAGCGCCCGGCCGATGCGGTGCAGCAGGCCGGGGGCGTCCTGGGCGCGCACCTCGATCACGGTGGCCAGCCGGGAGCCGAGCGGGGCCACGGTGACCCGGGGCGGCGGGGTGCCGGGGGCGCGGCGCGGGCGCCGGTAGGCGGCCTCGCGCTCGGCCAGCCGGCCGGCGATGTCGAGCGTGCCCTCCAGGGCGCGCACCAGGTCGGCGCGGAGCCGCTCGGCCTGCGGCAGCGAGCCGTACTCGGCGGCCACCCGCCAGTCGAGGAGCAGGACCTGGCCCTGTCCTGTGGGGTCGACGGCGCGGAGCTCGGCCGAGCGCACGGTGAGCCGGTGCAGGGCGAGCACTCCGGCGACGGCGGGCAGCACGCCTGGCTGGTCGGGCAGGGCCACCACCAGCTCGACGCCGACCGGCTCCGGGCCGCGCTCCTCGTCCAGGGCGCCCGCGGTCTCCCGGTCGAGCGGCGGCTCGGGACGCGGGTGCAGGGCGAGGACGGGGGCGCCGGTGCGCATCGCCTCGACGGCGAGCCGCTCGGCGGCCACGGTCGGGCTCGGGGAGATGGTGCGGGGCGGGGCGCCGCCCTCCTCGAGGGTGGCGGCGACCCGCTTGACCAGGTCGGCGACGAGGGAGGCGCGCCAGCCGGACCAGGCGGCGGGTCCGGTGGCCAGCGCGTCGGCCTCGGTGAGCGCGTGCAGCAGTTCGAGCGTGCTCTGCCGGCCGACGATCTCGGCGACGTGGGCGAGGGCCGCCGGGTCGTCGAGGTCGCGGCGGGTGGCGGTCTCGATCAGCAGCAGATGGTGTCTGACCAGGGTGGCGAGCACCTCGGCGTCCTCGGCGCCGAAGCCGATGCGGCCGGCCATGTCCCGGGCGATGGTTTCGCCGGCGACGCTGTGGTCGCCGGGCCAGCCCTTGCCGATGTCGTGCAGCAGCGCGGCGACCAGCAGCAGGTCGGGCCGGTCGACGCGGCGGGTGAAGGCGGAGGCGCGGACGGCGGCCTCCACCAGGTGCCGGTCGACGGTCCAGCGGTGCACGGGGTTGCGCTGCGGGCGGCAGCGGACCCGCTCCCAGTCCGGCAGCAGCCGGGTGATCAGGCCGGCGGCCTCCAGGGCCTCCCAGACCGGCACCGTGTCGGGCCCGGCGCCGAGCAGGGTGATCAACTGCTCGCGCGCCTCGGCCGGCCAGGGCGTCGGCAGCGGATTGTCGGCGGCGGCCAGCGCGTGCACGGCCGGCAGCGCGAGCGGCAGCCCGGCCTGGGCC